>JBNMOV010000406.1:0-4714 GCA_051275765.1 Maribacter sp.
GGATCGATTGTTTTTCCAGCAGCTTCGCTGATCGCTTCCATATCATCGCCTACTAGACGGACTTCTGGAACACGAATTTGCGAATTTAGTCTATGTTGAGGTCTTTCTCTTTCTTGTCGGTTGTTTCGCTTAAATCTTTTAGCCAATATTAAATCTTTTAGTATAAAAAAGGGCTTCGCCCATGTGATACAATTATATAATGTAGTAAAGCCCTGATAAAGTTCCCATTATGAGCTAATTTTTATATTACACAACAAATATGGGTTTTTTTCTCCAAATAATAAAGGACAATAGCTAATATACTGAAAATTAATTGCTTTAGCTTTTGATTGGGATAGAAAGCTATTGAAAATGACTGATTTTGGATTACATTTTCTAGTTAGATTTTAGATGATAACGATTTCAGATATTAAAAATACATATTTCTTCAGTAGTGGTTTTTTCGACTTTAGTCGAACGTACGAAATACGGATGTCGTCTCCGACTTGCGACGAATACGTTTGTTATAACCTCGAATTCTTAGGAATATTTTAATGAATGATATTTGTCATCCATTTTTCTCATTAACCATTTTTTCTCTGCGATAGGATTGTCTGCCATTATCTTCGAGCGAAGTCTTTTTAGTTCCTTTTTCTGGAATGCTCTCAGCAGATGAAGTTTTTTGATATAATTCAATAATTTGCGATAAGAAATAATGGCTCCTGCCGAATGTATCTTATTCCGTTTTAAATATGCCCTAAAGCTTGAAATGACTGAAAGCAGAAGTTCTGTTTCATCCTGTTCATAGAAAATTCTTAAAAGATAGATTCTAAGTTGACCAGAATAATAAAGATTATCATAAGGTACTTTGGAAAAATAGGTAAGAGCTTTGTCATAATTATCTTGGGCAAAGTATAAAGTACCCAAGTTAAAATTCACAGCATCTTCCCTTTCTATAGGATTAATCACTTCGGATCGGTTCTGGATATAATCCAAAGCCCAATCAATTGAATTATTATTGATGGCACTTCTGATGATGTTTTTGAGTCTTCTTTGCCCAATATATCCATTAGTCCCATTCAAAAGACCTCGCTCCAGTCCCTTTTTGTGTAATTCAAATAGACTGGAATTCAATTCTGATTTTCCTTTTCTAACAATAAGCATGATACATATTCCTATCGTCATTTTGAAGATGTTGGCTTGATTGTCTTTAGATAAGAGAAAAATAGCATTCTCATCCAATAATTCCAATATCGCTTTTAGGTTTTGAAGTTCATCTATTTCTAAGCGTATTTTAATGATGTTTAGATAAATCTTGATTTCAATATGACTTTCTTTTTCAGCTTTCTGAAGAATCTCTTGAATATGATCGAGTTCGGATATCTCAAAATCTAAATTCAGGGTAGCATTCAAATTGTAGTAATCACAAATAAGTTTAAGCTGTTGGGTGAGTTTGAAGGTATTGAAATGATTTATTTTCTCTTGGAAAACCTGCTCTATATTTTCAATGGATATCTTTTGCTCCTCGAATAAATACTCCAACTGCAAATCTGCAATATGAAATAGTTGGAGATGTAAGCCGGTTTGATGAATAGCTTGTTTCTTGATTCTTTTAATATTTCTGTACATCAATGAAGAAGGAGCATGCTCCTTCTTCAGAGAGCGAATCAATGCCTCTGATTGTCCTTGATTCTGTATGATAGATAAGAAAGTTCGAATAAGCTGACCATGCTCATTCAAGAGGTTTTTTAATACTTGTTCATTGAATGGCTTTCCTTTGTCATATACTTCTTCAAATATGGCTTCTTTTCCCAATCCAGCGAACCTTTCAGATTCGAAAAGTTGATATAATGATAGGTGTTTTTCATTCTTATTATGAAATGGAGATGTTAGGAAGTCTTTAAGTGATTCTAATCTGATATTTGTAAACAACTTATAATATAATAGAATGTTACTTTTCATTTTTTTAAACTTTTATAAAATAATAATATATTGATTATCAATTATTTAGTTTTTTACGTATTAAATATACTACATAATTTAAAATTACTTTGCTTAAATAACGTCCTCCAATAAATTTTCAATGTTCCCCTAACTTGTGCTTACAAACCGGACAATAGTTCATTAAATTAACCTAGCATGGTAAATAAGTACAATTTATATATCATTACATTCTTAACCTGTTTCATTTATATTGGAAACATTGACGGACAATTCGTTTATCCTGGAGACGCTAATCAGGATAGTATTGCCAATAACATAGATGTTTTATATCTAGGTAAAGCTTATGGTCAAACTGGAGCTGCTAGAACTACGGTTTCTATTTCTTGGGAACTTTATGATATACCTACTTCTCCTTGGAGTGATAATATTTATGGTATTCCTGCTTATTTTTCTGATTGCGATGGAAATGGAAGTGTAGGTGATCAGGATTTGGAAGCAGTACAGGTTAATTATGGACTTCAATATGGAACATATGTACCCGTTGGTGAAGGCGATGACCCTATACTTAAAATAGAGGGAGTCCAAGACACTATAGGCTTGGGGGATGAGATGTTATTCAGAGTAGTGATGGGTTCAGATACAGAGACTTTTGAAAATGTCGAAGGCATTGCTTATACACTGAGAATGGGGTCGTCCTTTAATAATTTCGAAGTCCTACTGAATTTTTCTGATGACAATAATTGGTTCGTTGAGCAGAACGAACAGCTTCATCTATTGAAAATTCAGCCTTTAATTAGTATGGATGTTGCAAACACGAGAATAGATCAAAATGGGCAAACTGGCTTCGGAGAAGTAAGTAGATTGTCGTATAACATTGACAAGGATTTAGTAGGGGGACTGATAGATGATTATACTCCATTTACAGTAGGAGTGGAAAACATCATTGTTTCTTATTCTGATCGAATTGATACACTCCAAGGCTCGATAGATACTATCTATGTGGGGAATGCAAATACTACGACTTCAACCAATGATTTCCATTCAAATGAGCATATAAAAGTTTTCCCAAATCCCTTTTCTTCACATCTAAACATGATATTCGAAAGGGAGAATATAGGTAAAGTAAAAATTATAGATTCTTCTGGTCGCTTAAAATTTTACCTAGATAAAAGTACAGCAATAAACCATCTTCAAATTACAACAGAAGAATGGCCACAAGGAATTTACATCATTCATTATAACTCTAAAGATTCCGCTTTTAGTGAAATCTTCGTGAAGCAATAGATTTTAGGGAATAAGAAAATAATAATGTACGCATCTGACTTGTCTTTTTTTCTTTTGACTTCTTTAGAAATTATTACCGCAGCTATGGCTATGCTAAGAATTTATAAATCGCCAAAAGAAAAAAATTCTACGCCATCTTACGTACATTATTAATTGCCTACTCCCTTATTACGAATAGACTTTTAAAAGATCAATTATTCGTAATAAAGTCTAATATAAATACAATTTAAATTAAAAAGAATATGCGACTTAATTTTATATTAATCTTACTTCTAAACTTAATTACGCTGCCATCTATAGTCCAAGCACAAGATAATTGTGAAAGCTGTTATGAACCTTACTTTATAAATTTAGATATCAGTGATACCTGTCAATTTGTAACCAACGCTGAGCAGTTTGTAGGACACCTTTACTCCCTTTTATACGATTTTAGAAATCCGTTATGGAGCATTCACCAGAATGGAGAATGGGTAATGTATTACCATATAGAAAATTGGGAAGGGCCTGTAACGGATGTTGCTATTACTAACCTAACAAATGAGTATGAAAGTCTCGCAAACGAATGGCTTGATGGCCTAACAGATTTTGATGCTGATGCACCGGAGAATGTGTCTGTAAAGGTTTTTGGATTTGTTTTTAATGATGGCGTTGAGCTAGCCCCTAGTTTTTACAACACCTACGGTAACTACCCCATTGTAACGAATTGGCAAGAAACAAATGAAAGTGCGCCATGGCAAGTTGTCCATAGAAGCGATGAAAGTGAATTTAATCAAAATTGGTATGGGATTGATGATTTTGATTCACTCAAGGTGATAGGAAATGATGTAGTTAATTATCCAAATGCTACTTTCTCACCTACTGATTGGGATTCTTATACCCACCCAGAAGGTGTAGATATGTTTTTTACAAAATTCTGGCATAAAACAACCTGGGATGCGGTCGCGCAAAGGCAGTATTTAAAGATCGGAGGATGTATTACGAATTATGCAACGGGGGAAACCTTGTCAGAGGTTTTTGCCCACGAGATGGGGCATTGTTTTTTTCATGACGATCTTTATGATAACGTTAAATACCCTGATGCTGACGGACTTGAGTCGATAATGAATGATTGTTGTGGCTTTGTCAGCGATTTTGATCGAGTCATTCTGCGTATGATATGGGAGGCTCAAAAATATCGTGAAAACCTTGGATTTGATATGGACAATGATGGCTTTTGTGCTAATACGGATTGTGACGATAACAACCCAAACATTAATCCTGATGCTACAGAAATACCAAATAATAGTATAGATGAGGATTGCGATGGCATGGACTTAGTTTTATCAATTCACGAATTATCAAATGCAACTATTAATATTTATCCAAATCCAGCCATAAGTATTATCAATATTGATGTTTCGGGCAATCTAAAATACGATGCTACTCTTTACGACTTACAAGGAAAATTAATTCTAAGTACGACAAATCAGTCTGTAATTGAAATTCAAACCTTAGCTCATGGAATTTA
>JBNMOV010000407.1:0-4691 GCA_051275765.1 Maribacter sp.
TAAGAAGATTGGTAAGAATGAAGAATAGTAGCATAAGAATATGGTTGAATTATATATTATCCTCTACTTCTTTTTCACTTGCTTAATAAAAGCATCCAGTTTTTGTTGGATAGGAAGATAATCAGTTTGCTTCAATGTATCCTGTGTTCCATACCATACCCTTTCAAAAATACGAGTTACTTCTCTAAAGGATTTGTTCAAATCTGTCTTACGCATTTCACGTATATAATCCCGATTCGTCTTGTCCCTTTTCCATTTGATGAGACGCTTATTAGAAAGTTCTTTTATCGCCCAAAGATAATGCAGACGTACAGCCATCATATATTCTCCTTTGGCTAGGGATTGATCTATCAATATTTCCATGTCTGATTTATGGAGATTCTCTTCTACCTTCTTAATATCCACATTTCCTGCGAAATCCCTTCCCTTTATTTTCTTTTCAGTAGCAGCCACTTCAAAAGATCCTCCAGCCAGCCTAAAGACTAACATAGAAATCAACACCACACCAAGTATAATCAACAACAATTTGAAAAATGCCGACCATACTCCACTACCTATATCTATATTCCAGTTACCGTAACTCCTTGATCTATTGTTCCTACTTCCAGAAGAACCATTGTTAGTACCTGAATTAGCAGTTGCAGCTTCCTCTTCTCTTTTCTTTTTGATCTCCGCAGGTGTATAATCTATTTCACCTTTTGCCGCTTCCCATACCTTATCATCAAAAGCGCGCTTCTCTACTGGATTATCATAATAATCCTCTTTTATCGTAGATCCTTCTACAGATAATGATACTGCCATGAAGCAGCAGAAACAGATAATTAATATGGGTACTTTTCTTAGCAAATGATTGTGTTGTTATTCAAAGATAAATATAATAATATTACTATGCTAGAATTAAGAGAGTAGGCAATAAATAACCTTACTAACCCTCTCGTTCTAATCCTCTAATCCGTTTTCCTGTTCCGATGAGTTGTATCTTTTTCAACAGGCTTTTAGCATCTTTTATTTCTACTTGGGAATAATAATACACACCAAAACTGATAATTGCCAATGGCGTAATAATGCCATACATCGTCTGTGCGATGAATGTAATTGCGACTACCACCATTTCGTCCATCGTTTCCTGACTGGCTGACATATTGTATCCAAAATTCTGTAATAAGAACATCATCACAGGAGAATATATCAAAGCTAACATCATCAAACTTATAATCCCTATGATAGTATATAAACCTATTGCATTCGTAAATTTAGTGAATAGCAATTGCAAGGCTCTACCAAATGATTGGACAATATTCTGTCCTTCGAGTACTGCCACAGCAGACCAAAGCAAGGCAAACGGAAACATCAAGAAATAGAAGAAGTAGAAAGTTCCAAACTCATGACCTAACAACAATATGAAATTCATGATAATTACAATAATAGCTATTTTCCCAAAATCAGCTATCTTGCTAAGATTCTTTTTCTTGACATCAAATTCTTCTGTAGTCTTAGCATAAGCATCTTTCAATCCTCTCAAAGAAACGTATGATATGATGGTATAAACCAATACATTGGCAATAAAATAAGGAGAAATAAAACCATTCTTATAATTAAAAAATTGTCCTGCTACTTCTAATATATCCACAAGTGTTTCAAAGAGAAATTTAATCACTCCTCCTATGAATCCATAACGGACAATTTCAGAAAATAATGCTCCTCCTACATTACCAAAATGAGCTGGATATTTGAACATTTCTGAAGGCTTTCCATCTGCCATTAATAATACAGAAGCAATAAAAAGTGCAGCCGTACCAAATGCAGTCCATATGATACTAGGCAAATATCTTTTATAAATAACAAAGGTATCCTTGAATATTTCTCCTGCCGTTTTTATCCTATCAAATCTTACGGTATCGTTTTTGGATACTTGTAATCTTTCTTCTTCTACCTCTATTAGCTTTTCCTTAAATAAGCCTAGAAATGTATAAGATTTGGTAACAATATACATCATGACAGGAAAACCTATCATAGCAATAATGATAAAATCTGGTATGCCTAATACCGCTAATACGCCTAAAAGAAGTAAGGTCAAACCCAAAGAAATCGCTCCGATGACAGGTAAATGTTTCCAAAAATTTTCTGTAGATACGATATAAGGTAACAATACAAAATAGAAGAGAACAGCGAATAAATTGAACATAATAAACGATGCTCTCAATATATCTGGCGTATCTGTTAGTCTTGTGATATAACTTTCTATGAATGCTGCTGCCAAAACAAGAGGCAACGTTCCTATCATGATTTTGATTCCTTTCCTAGCTGAAATAAGGAAAGCTTGTAATCTGGAATATGTACCTGGAAAGACCAAGCCTTTTCCCATAACGATACCTGCCACTCCTGCTAAAATTGCTGCTGGTATTTCGAGCGATCCATGTGTCCACACACCTAATACTGCTGCAAGAAGTTCTCCTTGTTCGTAAAAGAAGAATTGAAATGAACCTACATATAAGCCAAAAAAGACCAATTCTACAATAGAACCAATTGTAAATAATGCTCCAAACATGAAATACCTCAAACAAACCATGAGGTTATTGAGATAAATCGTTAAAAACATCGTGATCCGGCTTTGATCCTTGTAAATCGCCATAGGATCGCCAGATTGGATATTAGCAATAGTGAGATCTATATAATCATCGCCTAATAATTGCCTAGCAAATTCTTCTTCTTCACCCATAGAACCAGACAAACAACCTATTATAAACGGCACCCAAAACAATAACATCCCCAAAAACAATTCCCAACGGGATTCGTACATGATACGTGGTAGATCGTGTGTCCAAAAAGCCATGAGCTTTCCGCCACTACTTTTCTTATTCTTATAGATGGAATAGAAAATCTGTTGTGCCAACCCATTGAGATAAACCCTCACAGAACGATTGGGATAAAAAGTACGAGAGTAGGATAAATCATCAGTAATCTGAACGAAGAGCTCATTCAATTTATCAGGATCGGGATTGACTTGTTGGATGGTTCGCTCCAACTCAATCCACTTATCTTTTTTTTGTTTGATGAAATTAGTTTCCCGCATGGGTTTATTTTAGACGCTAGATATTAGATACTACTAGACTTTAGACTAGTGCTTTTTTAGCGTCTAGTATCTAATATCTAAGTGTCTTTCTCACTATCATTTTCAAAATATGAATAGTTTTAGCCAATGCTCTATTGTCTTGCATTACATTAGCTATCAACTGAACTTCAAGTATAAACAAATTTCAGATGTAATGCCACAATACAAGAGTTTTTATGCTAGGGTTTTGGATGAAATGGCTCTATTGTCATATCAATAATACGCATTTTTCGTTTTTTCCCAATTCTATATGTTTTCCGCCTTAATACTCTTCTCAATATCCAGCCTATCAAAAACGAAACACCCATAACACCTAGGACGCCCCATGTCAATGGTTCTCCAAATACTAAAAAAGCAATGAAAGAGTACCCTCCCCAAGCTGTTCCGAAAACCCATAAAATATAAGAAAGATACTTCCCTGTACCTTTATTATTGAAGGTTCGCAGTCGTTCTATATCGTCTATTTGTATAGGTCCCAGTTGCGTCAAAATCATATTGGCTTCTGGATATATCTTTTGAATTTGAAGTTTTCGGTAACTTTCTTCTCCTTTTAGTCGAACTGTTATGGTTTCGCCTTCATAGAAATCCATCGTTTTCCTTTTACCAAATCGATCCATTTGGAGTTTGACTTGGGCATCTAATTGTACTATTAGACAAAGGAAAATAAAAAATGTATAAAAAATTCTCATCTGTGACTAGGTTTGTAAATCGTAGAGAAAAGGCAGTCAAATCTACGATCTAATACATTAGAAATGCGAATGGTTGCAATTGAAATTTATCTATCTGTCAACAAAGCCAAGTGTTGTGGTGTTGATATAGGGAAACAACGATTTTACTACAAAAAAAAGACACTTTATCATTATTCTCTTTCAAGTGTTTTTACGTATCAAATACAGCAATATCATTTAATGAGCTTTTGGAAAAATATCAAAAAATTGTTAAAGCAGGAGGGCGTGCAAAGTCATCTTTCCTCTCAACCTATTTCTCATGAACTGATCAAGCGTTCACCAGAATACATGGAGGGATATCACAAATGGCAAAATTCCAAATGTCAGAAAGATATGCTTTCTTATATTGTTAATAATTATAAGGTTTGGAAAAATACGCCTTGCGAACAATGTGATGCTATTGATTTTTTAAAGATGGAATCATTTAGGGGTTTTGTGGTTCATTTCATGGATTTGGAACGAGATTGTGCGGAAGTAAGGCATTTGTTCGATTATCTAAAAGAGCAGATACGAGTATTGGGTTATAGATCTTATGTTTCTGATGTTAAGGAATTTCAACGTGCTAGATGGGTGGAAAAAGTAGAGCGACATTATCTCAAGCCACCATTAAAAGCCTCTAAAAATGGCAAAAGGGAACAACGTTTTGGTAATATCAATATAGAGCTTCTTTTTAGAGATGGAGAGCCGCTCCATATGAAATTTTCTGCTTGTACTTATCAGGATCATCAGTTTAATGAAGCAGAGGATTTTGAGGAGTTAGTGTTGGCTATGACGAAGTAATAATTGATGATGTTGCATAACGTCAGTTAGTAATTATACTTTAGAACTCTTTTGTTAATCTTGTTCTTTTT
>JBNMOV010000408.1:0-4685 GCA_051275765.1 Maribacter sp.
CTCATTTTGTTGAGGACGAGGCACAAAACGCAGGCGATGCCTTAGCATCAGCGAGTATTTGTAACGAAGTAATCAGCTAAAGGAGTCCATTTATATACGAAAGTTATTATTCAATTGCGTATAAGTCCTTGAGAAGGTAGTGTAATTTGAGCTGGACTTCCATAGGTGTAAACTCCTGGCATTCCTTGGATTTGAAATTGTCCAGAGCTTCCCTCCATTGATTGAAATGGCAATGATAGTGTAGTAAGTCAAATCATTTGAAATAGAGTGGGTATCAAAACCAGCACATGAATCAATTGTCGCACTTTCTATGAAAATTGCACAAGGGATTTTCTTGTGCATTAGCATTCAAAAAGCCCATCATTATAAAAACGAGTAGCAGTAAATTTTTTATCATAATAAACTGTTTTTTATTTTAAGTAAATTTGTTCATAATGATGTTCTTTCTGAAAAGATAAACATTATCATTTTTTGCTAAAAAATTAATGTTTTTTCAATTTTATTTGTTTTAAGTAAACTTTAATACAATTCTTCCTTGCCAGATATGCAAACAAAGGATTACTTTCGTTGTAGTATATGTATTCTGGTGACTATAATGATTAGAATAATAAAGTAAAGCTTAGCAATATGAGATACATACCATTTTTTCTTTTTTTCTTTTTGACTGTTTCAATATCAGCACAAAGAGCACCCGCTGATGTCAAATGGGGGAACGAACACAAAGAGCCTCGAAATGCCGTTTTGGGGGATATGATAGGGAATGATGTTACTGGTTATTATGCCTTGCGTATAGGCTTAGGTTCTGGTATACTTTCCAACGAAGGTAAAATATTCGTTGAGAAGTATAATATGGGAATGAAACTAGTCAAAACAGGCGAAGTTAAGTTACAATACAAGAAAAAGGATTTAGAATTTGAAGACATTAAGTTAATTGGCGATAAGCTATATCTTTTCACTTCTTACAGAAATAAGAAAAGGAAGATCAATTACCTTTTCTCACAGACGATCAGTAAAAAGAGCCTCAAGCCAAGGAAGGATATACAAATCGTCGCACAGATTCCTGCGAGGACAGCACTTAATGCTAGCTCTTTCGGAATAGAGTTTTCGAGGGATAGCTCTAAGATATTATTCTTTGGAGAATTACCTTACCAAGCCAATAAGCCTGAGCGTTATAAGATTCAGGTCTGTAATAATGATTTAGAACCTATATGGAGTAAGGATATAGAACTGCCATACATAGATCAGAAGTTTTCTATAGAAAATTATCGAGTAGATAGGGATGGTAATGTTCATATGTTGGGTATTATTTATACAGATGCCAATAGGAAACGTAGAAAAGGAAAACCTACGTATAAATATACTTTGTTGACTTATTCGCCAGATGGCTCTTTGGATAAGGAATACAAGATTGATTTAGGCGATAAATTCATTACAGATCTCACCTTCAGAATTCAAAAGGATGGAAATCCTGTCTGTGCAGGATTTTATTCAGATAATAATTCTTACTCAGTAAGGGGAACATATTTCTTTAAGATAAATAAGAATACGGGAGAAATATACAACCAGGGCGTGAAAGATTTTGATTTTGAATTCTTGACAGCATTGATGTCTGATAGACAAAAGAAAAAAGCGGAAAAAGCGGAGGTTGATCAAGATGAAAAAAGGCAGGCAGAACTTTTTGAATATGACTTGGATAAACTGATTCTTAGGAGCGATGGTGGTGCAGTACTTATCGCTGAACAATTTTATGTAAGAGTACAAAATGATCGCTATAGGGATTTTAACGGATATTGGCAGAATCGTACAGATTATCACTATCATTATAATGATGTAATTGTGGTCAATATCGCACCAGATGGTAATGTAGATTGGGCTACTCACGTACCCAAAAGACAGGCCACCACCAATGATGGAGGTTACTTTTCTTCTTATTCTGTAGCTGTGACAGGAAAGGCAGTCTATCTAGTTTTTAATGATAATGGAAAGAATTTTGACAAAGAAAAACCTGCGAATAAAATATATTCATTCAATGGAAATCGGTCAGTAGTGGCATTGGCAGAGATAAAGCCAGATGGTACTGTCAACAAGTATCCATTATTCAGTAATAAGGAAGAAGGTGTGCTGACTAGACCTAAAGTAAGTAAACAAACTCGTGCAGACGAGTTGATTATTTATGGTGAAAAGAATCGAAAATATAAATTTGCCAAAGTGATTTTTTAGATATAGAGAACTTTCATTATACTAAAAAGGACTTCCAATACAATTGGAAGTCCTTTTTTATTAGAACAAATAAAAGGCAGCTTTACAGCAAAATCAGCAATTTTTAAACAACTTCTTCAATAAAGCAAGACAATTCACATAATACTTTTGTCAATTTGAAATTAACTTATACCTTAATGGTTCAATAAAAAATCAAGACGAGAGTATGAAATTTAATACAATGAAGAAATGGCTACTAGGATTGATGGTACTTATGCTGCCATTAATAACCTTTGCACAGGATAATGCAGAAGGAGGACTGGATCAAAAGATAGATGAGGTATTTGGTAATCTTACTGGATGGTTCGTTTCTTTCATCTTTTATCAGATACCATTTACAGATGATATTAAGATATTTTGGGTATTGTTTCCACTAGTATTGGGAGCATTATACTTTACATTTTATTTCAAATTCATCAATTTTAGAGGCATTAGAACTTCAATAAACATCATAAGAGGGAAGTATGATGAACTAGAAGAAGGCGGGCATGTAGATGTAGAACCCTCCAAATTTACAGGAGAAGAAGATAATCCTGACACGATTAGAATAGAAGGAGAACACGAAGGAGAAATTACCCATTTTCAAGCACTTACAGCAGCCTTATCTGCTACAGTAGGACTAGGAAATATAGCAGGTGTAGCAATAGCCATATCGATAGGTGGTGCAGGAGCCACATTTTGGATGATTGTAGCTGGATTTCTAGGTATGGCATCTAAATTCGTAGAGTGTACCCTTGGTGTAAGATACAGAGATATAGCAGAAGACAGCACAGTATATGGTGGACCGATGTACTACCTTTCGAAAGGATTAAAATCCAAAGGAATGGGAGGTCTAGGTAAGGTATTAGCAGTCGTATTCGCAATCATGTGTGTAGGAGGATCTTTTGGTGGTGGAAATATGTTCCAAGTCAACCAAGCAGCTCAGTTATTCGAACACATGACAGGTGCTGAAGAGTCATTCATTCATGGATATCGTTGGGTATTTGGTTTGGTTATGGCAATTCTAGTAGGGATAGTTATCATAGGAGGTATTAAATCTATTGCCAGAGTAACAGATAAGATAGTTCCATTTATGGTAGTGATATATGTAGCTGCATCACTGTTTGTATTGATAGCTAAATATGACATGATAGGAGATGCATTCCTTCAGATTTTCAACGGAGCATTTAGCCCTATAGGAGTTGCTGGTGGAGCAGTAGGAGTATTGATACAAGGATTTAGACGTGCAGCATTCTCGAATGAAGCAGGTATTGGTTCCGCTTCTATCGCACACGCTGCTGTGAAAACAAAATATGCAGCTTCTGAAGGTATGGTAGCCTTATTAGAGCCATTCATTGATACTGTTGTAGTATGTACGATGACTGCTCTGGTACTTATCATAACAGGAAATGTAGATTCTAGTAATGGAAGCCTTGCTGATGCAGAAGCCATTCTATTGACATCAGGTGCATTTGGCTCAGTGATAAGTTGGTTCCCTTGGGTATTGACAGTAGCTGTTGTTCTATTTGCATTTAGTACAATGATTTCATGGTCTTACTATGGTTACCAAGCATGGTCTTACCTATTTGGTCGTTCTAAGAAAATGGAATATGTCTATAAATTGATGTTCTGCTTCTTCGTTATAGTAGGTGCATCAGTTAGTTTAGGTTCTGTAATTGGTTTTTCAGATGCCATGATTTTTGCCATGATGGTACCCAATATGGTCGGTTTAGTAATATTGGCACCAGTAGTAAAAGAAGAATTGGTTAAATATATGTCAGCGATTAAGAAAGCTAATTTATAAAAAGAAGCACTTGAAATAAAAAAGCGACTATATGCATTTGCGTATAGTCGCTTTTTTATTTCAAGTGCTTTTGTACGGTTAATTATTTACTGTTTAGATCTTAATAAATAATATATTTGTATATGTGAAGAGGTACTTTCATTTATATTTTCCTTGGCATAATATTTGAATCTTAGTAAGCATATTCCTTTTAAATTTTATATCATAGATGATATTGATTATTCCAAAATATAATATTGATCTGTAACTAACTGATTGTCAATGTTAATTTTTAATAAAAAAGCATTTTGGAATAATGTCTAATGAAAGAAACAAAATTTCATGAATCTCGTATAAGTAATGTTTAGTCATTCGCCCTATTTTAATGATGTCTTATTATTCCAATAAGTACCAAGACACCATCTATTTAGAGTATGTTAAGAAATTGATTATTCAACATCCCTAACATACTCTAAATTATAGTTTAATTTGTCTTGGTACTTAGAAAATAAATATTAGTCCAGAATGAAATCACTAGTTTTTACACTATGCTTACTAGGTTGCACATTAGCATCCTATGCCAATACGTTTTGGCAAAACCATGAGATGGTCATTGAACTACAAACAGGAAAAGTATTATCAAATGAACAAGACTGTCCAAAGA
>JBNMOV010000409.1:0-4674 GCA_051275765.1 Maribacter sp.
CTGCTCCCCATTCTCCTGGAGGAGTCAATAAAGCAAGTGAAAGAATATCCGCAGCTACAGTTACATATACACCTGCTTCATTGCATTGTGTAGATAATGATCTGTAATCTTCAGCGTTTCCTTCTTTGTTAGGATATTGTAAAAGTATTCCGAATGCCTTTTCGTTCAATTCGAAATCTGTCCAATGTTGTACTACTATTTCAATATTTAGTGGCTCTGCACGAGTGTAGAGAATATCTAAGGTGTGTTTGTGGACCTTATTGGATACTAGAAATTGATTAGTAGAATTAGTTTTGTCCCTTTTGTTTTTTAAAGCAAAAAACATAGTCATTGCCTCTGCTGCTGCGGTCCCTTCATCTAATAGGGAAGCATTAGCTACTGGCATGGCTGTAAGATCAGAAACCATCGTTTGGAAATTCAATAACGCCTCTAATCTACCTTGTGAAATTTCAGCTTGGTAAGGCGTATATTGTGTGTACCATCCCGGATTTTCAAAAATATTCCTAAGAATGACAGATGGAGTAATCGTTCTATAATATCCCATTCCGATATAAGATCTGAATACCTTATTTTGAGAAGCAACTTTTTTAAGTTCCTTTAGGTATTCGTGTTCCGTTTGTGGAGCAGGGAGGTCAAGTTCTTTTTCTAATATGATGTCTTCTGGTACGGTTTCTCGGATAAGCTGATCCAATGAATCAACTCCTATCACACGTAGCATATCTTCGATTTCTGCGTCAGAAACCCCGATGTGCCTCTTCTCAAAACGATCTTGGTAAATCATCCTTAGATAAGTTTTATTTGTGAAATGGTATATTACCTGATAATAAAAATAATATTGATGGTTGAACTGTCTTTCTTTACAAGGTCATAGGTTCTAAAAAGTTTAGAAATTAGACCATTTTATAATGATGATGCAAAAGTACGAATAGGAAACAGTTTGTCCATATTTAATTTCAATACTTCTGAATAATGTTAGTTAATTGTTGGTATGTCATGTTATGTCAAAATGACAAGTGTTGAAATTGTTTAAAATCGTAAATTTTATAAATGTGAATAATAATCCATTTCATATCAATCATTTTTAAACAACTTCTATGATAAACAATCAACTTTAAACAACTCCTTGCTACCAAAACATTATCTTAGCGGAAAGTAGAGATATTCAAATAAAAAAAGAATGGAGCCAATCAATAATATAGTATTCGAAGTAGCGTCTTATGCTAGCCAGTATTTGAAGGAAAATATGCCTAAAAAATATGTGTATCATGATTTGGAGCATACAGAAAATGTAGTATCTGCCTCTAGGAAATTAGGTGCTAAATATTTTCTTTCAGAGAAAGATATGAACCTGTTGGAAGTAGCGGCGTGGTTTCATGATTCGGGTTATGTATATGGTCCAGAAGGACATGAAGCGAGAGGGGCAGATAATGCTGCTGAATTCCTTGCTAAAAGACAAATTTCTTTTGAGGATATAGATGTAGTCAGGAATTGTATCATGGCTACTAAGATGCCTCAAAGCCCTAAAAATTTACTAGAGAATATCATTTGTGATTCTGATTTAAATCATTTAGGAAGAGATATCTATTGGGAAAGGTGTAAGAAGGTAAGGCAGGAGTTGAGGATTGCTAAGAATACAGTCATGGAGGAAGATGCTTGGCTAGACTTTGAAATCAAATTTTTAGAAGAACACAACTATCACACAGATATTGCCCAAGCTTCATTGGGTAAGGTGAAAAAGCAGCATATTAAACAGCTATATAAACTCAAGGAAAAACAATTCCCTACTGAAGAAGGATTGAAGAAGAAGAAGAAGGGGAAGAAGAAAAAGAAGAAGGGGAAGACAGATTTGGGTAGGGGAGTGGAAACGATGTATCGTACTACTTATCGAACTCATGTCAATCTTTCTGCGATGGCAGATAATAAGGCGAATATCATGCTGTCTATTAATGCGATTATTATATCAATTGTAGTTTCTACATTAGTTCCACAGATTCAGGATAAGCCACTATTATTAGTGCCTACGCTCTTGCTTTTAGGTACTTGTATGTTGACGATCGTTTATGCTACACTTTCTACTCGTCCTAAAGTGACGGAAGGAAAATTTACAAGGGAAGATATAGAGGAGAAGCGTTCTAACTTACTCTTTTTTGGTAATTTCTATAATATGGAAATCGACGATTTTCATTGGGGAATGACAGAAATGATCAAGGATGAGGACTTCTTGTATAGTTCTATGACGAGAGATTTGTACTGGTTAGGTAAGGTTTTAGCTGGAAAATATCGTCTATTGAGCATTTGTTATAATGTATTCATGTACGGACTGATTGCTTCAGTGGTGGCGTTTGGTGTAGTATATTCATTTTTGGTGTGATGGATTAGCATAGCTCATCAGCCAAGGTTTATCTATAAGCGGAGAGGTATTATCTATTTCTATGCTTAGATCTTCGTCGATGTTCTTAATGATCTTGTACAAACATTTAGTGAAGTTGAGGTAAGTATCTCGTACATTTTCTGAGATGAGTTTATTTCTTTTCAGATAGGTCTGAAAAGAAATAAGTAAGGATTCCATAGCGTCATATTCATCTGTTTCGTAGTATATTTTTAATAAGATTTTTTTAGTGCCAAGAATATAATAGATGTCTGAAAATTCGACTTCTATCAAATGTTCCAATGCCTTCTGAGGTTTTTTTTTATAATAATATAATTCTGCTAAATTGTAGTGGAGTGCATCTTCTTTGTACTGTTCCTTCAGCTTATCATTATAGTCAATGATAAAGGATTCTGTTTCTGTGAATCGTTTCAATTTTAGCCCTATTTTAATAATATTCTTATAATCCCAAGGATTAATCTGTCCTTGTTCCAATAGTAATCCTGTATCTACGCCTTCTTGATATAAGGTGAATAACTCATTGAAATAATAATCCCCATCATCTCCAGATTTTAACTGACGAATGCAAAAATTGACTAAAAAATATAAAATCTGCCTCAATTCAGTCTTTCCAAAAGTACTTCTATAATCCTTGAATAGCTGCACCGTTGAGATGAATTGCCCCTTCTTGCCTCCAGTCAAGAGCATATAAAGGTTATGATACAAATGAACAGCAGGGATATGACTATAATCATTTTTATGTATAAATGTAGATACCTCTGCGGCTAAACTAATATTATAACTTTCAGAAATAATACTTTGGTTATTCAACATCTGGCAAGTATATTTTAGCTTATTTGCCATATAATATTTGTCAAAAGTATCCACCATTTGCTGTAGGTGTTCATTGCCTTGTCGCTTACTTTGTTTATCGAAATGTAAGTTGGCGATGTCTGTCAACAGGTATTCCTGATGAAGAAAATCTGCATCCCTTTCTTTCTTGGATTGCAGTATTTTTTTCGTCTTTTTTAAAATGAACTGATAGTTCTTATCAATACCTCTTTGCATATACGAATCCAGCAAATAATAATCCTTCATAGTATCCTTTTGCTCCATATTCGCAATGGCGATATATCGCTCTGCCAGTTTGAGTAATTGGTTCATCAAAAACTTACAGTGTGCATCATCAAATTTTTTAGATGGATACATCTTCTTGAGAATCTGTTCTTTATTTATACGACCTTCTTTGAAATGAGGACTCAGTTTTTTTAGAATAGTAAAAAACATGACCACTTCCTCATTAGTATTGAAAAAAGGAGATGCCACAAATCGCTGAAATTCCTTGTATTCCCTGACAGAGAAGCTTTTTAGTAATAATATGAGCTTACTATTTTGCATTGATTGTTTTTTATAATCTATTTTCAATAACTTTTAATTCAGTTATTTTTTATTTTAAATAACTATTAATCATTTGTTTGCGATTATTTTATAAGTAAATATATTTATAATTATCTACTTTCTCAATAACTAAATTAATTAATTGTTTTTGATTAAACTGTGTTTTGGCTGTATTTTTATAATCAAAACCCAAATAGGCTTAATAAATCTATATGAATCACTACACTAAAATATTATCTATCTGTCTATTATCTATGATGTCATGGAGTATGTTTTGTGCTGCACAAGACACGGATAATATATTGGTATGGCCAGGAGATGTTAATAATAATGGCATTGTGAATCATGTGGATTTGTTATATCTAGGAGTAGCATATACAGATGAAGGCGATCCTCGTAATCAGCAGTTGAATAGTTGGGGTGGATTTTTATTACCAGAGACCCCTTGGGATACTGATTATCTTAATGGCTTGAATTATTCCTATGCAGATTGCAATGGAGATGGTGTTGTCAATATCTTTGATTACCTAGTCATAGAAGATAATTATGATTTAGTTCATGGAGAAATAGAGGAAGATGCTGTACCTGATGCCTCTGCCTTATTAGATCCTCAGATTTCATTTGGAATAGATAATATCATTATAGAAGAAGGGCAGGAAGTTAGCTTAATATTACGATTAGGAACGGACGATAATCCTGTGAATGCTTTTCATGGTTTGGCATTTACGTTGGAGTATAATATGGATTATATCGAGGAAGGTAGCGTGTCCTTTCAGTTTTTAGGTAATTGGATAGAGCCAGAAGAGGGATATCCTGTTTTGTCCATCCAAAAAGGTAATATAACAGAAAATACAATTGAGGTAGCGGTAACTAAAACCAATGGCATTTCAGAAAGTGGAAGTGGTGCT
>JBNMOV010000410.1:0-4657 GCA_051275765.1 Maribacter sp.
TTTGAAATTTGGACATCGTTATTTTTCTCCACCGTAGCTAAGGCTACGCTGTCAAAAAATGCCTCGCCATATTCCAAAATAATCTCATCAAAATATTAAACAACTTACTTTACAGTGTACTAAGTATCTAGCGTATAATAAATTACTTTGCCTTTTTCTTCGTTTTCGCCTTTTCTGACTTTTTAGTCAGTTTGATAATATCATTATTTTTGATCAATACCTCTTTCGCCAGATTGAAGAAATTAATAGCTCCTTTAGATGTAGCATCATATAGAGCGACTGGTTTTCCAAAGTTAGGTGCTTCTCCCAAACGAGCATTTCTATGAATAATGGTTTCAAAAACCATATCAGTAAAGTGTTCCTGTATTTCGCTCACAACCTCATTTGCCAACCTCAGTCTTTTGTCATACATAGATAGAAGTATACCTTCTATCTGTAACTGAGGATTCAATTGTTTTTTAATCAATTTTATGGTATTCAATAATTTGCCTAGTCCTTCTAGTGCAAAGAATTCGCATTGAACAGGAATAATCACAGAATCCGCAGCAGTAATAGCATTTACAGTGATCAAACCTAATGATGGCAGACAATCTATAAATATGTAATCATAATCGTCCTTGATACCATCTACGAAATTCTTAATCACAAATTCCCTTCTCCAAGTATTGATCAATTCCACTTCCGCACCAACCAAATCGATATGAGAAGGCAATAAATCCAAATTAGGTGTATCCGTTTGTATGATAGCATCTTTGGCTTCTATAGTTTCCCCATCATTATTGAGTAGACAGTCATATATACTGTACTCGAAATCCTCTGCAGAAATACCTAGACCAGATGTAGAGTTAGCTTGTGGATCACAATCTATCAGCAGTACTCTTTTTTCAAGAATGGCAAGACTGGCTGCCAAATTGATGGATGTAGTCGTTTTGCCTACACCTCCTTTTTGATTTGCTATGGTAATTACTTTACCCATTATTTTTATTCTAAATGTTTTATTGATAGATAGCTAAATAAATGCTTAGATTTAAAGGTATTTAGATTTTGAGATAAAATATTGATTATTACAATCGAATCTCAAAATAAGCTATAATTAAATTTCCTTCATCACTTAATCTTCGTTATCTCTAGGTTTAGATTTCGATTTCCTGTTCTAAACTAGGTAAAATGAGTTCTTTTCCTTTTTCTGTAAAGTATGCCTTGGCTTTGTCGTGGTCGATTTCTATATATGGAAAGGAATCATAGTGGCAACCAATGATTTTATCGCATTCTATAAAGTCACTAGCTATTCGTGCGTCTTCATAACCCATTGTGAAATTATCCCCTACAGGAAGTATCGCTACATCCAATTTAGGACAAGTCATAGGGATGAGTTTCATATCCCAAGTCAATGCAGTATCTCCTGCGATATAAAAACAACCTTCTTCTCCCCAAATCACAAATCCACCTGAATTACCAGCATAAGTACCATCTGGCAAAACACTGGAATGTACAGCATTTACATATTTGACCGTTCCAAAATCAAAATCCCATTTTCCGCCATGATTCATCGGATGTCCTATATATCCTTTGGTACCATAATAAGATACGATTTCATAGTTGGAAATGATGGTTGCACCAGTTCTTTTAGCTACTTCTTCCAAATCAGCTACATGATCGCCATGTCCATGAGTAATTAATATATAATCTACCTCTAAATCATCAATTTTTAGATCCTTAGCCAGTGGATTGACAGAAAGAGCAGGGTCTACCAATAATTTTTTTCCTCCAAATTCAATAAGGAAAGTGGATTGACCGTACCAAGTAAAATTCATAATGGTTTGATTTTTAGAATAGTATGTTTAATATAGGTCAAATATACCTTCAACCAAGATGCTAAGATAATAGGTTTAAGGGAGTTCTTGAAATCAAATGTGAAGTCTATTTGTTTTTAAGGCTAATTTTATGATTTTATCTGATGGTTTATAGTCCAAGATAAGGGCTATTTTATTCTAAAAACTAAATGTTTAAGCAACTCTTTATACCTTGGGGGAATTGTTTTGACATCAATAATTATTTTCGAAAACCATAGGGTAGAGTAGCCTATTTTTTGCCTTGACATTAAGAAATAACAACTTCGCCATTTTACTTATTTTATGAATTGCCTAATCCCTAGCATAGTATTTTTATTCCACAAAATAGATTTTGTTTCATGATGAATAGGACTAGATGAATTGTGAAGAACGACACTTTGTTTTTTACATTATTTTATACACATATGTTTATTAAAAATATATAGTATTTGTTATAAGGAGTTTACGTAATAGAAATAAAGTGAAAAGTGCTGTTAGGTAATAATTATGTTATTTGAAAGATGATTATTGCTTATTTGTAAAGTGTTGTAAATGAGTTCTTTTTGTTTGTGTGTTTATTTATGAAGATGAAAGAAGTGCAATAAGTGAATAAACATTGCCATAAATCTAAGAGATTTTTCTTTTTCTTTATCTTTATTTTATAGTTTTACGATACAGAAAAATGACCGATTTTTATATAGATTCATACGTTCCCTTATAAAATCACACTATTTTTTCATTTAATAGTACTACAGTAAACCATTAAGAATGCTACTTACCATTGTCATTACCAAAAATGAAATTCATAGCCTCGTTAGAAGGAGGAATGATTCTACGATCCTTAGGAATGTTAAGACTTCGGGAGATTTAGGAGCTTGCCTCAACGAATCTATCAAGCAGGCAATGTCTAAGAAGTGGAAGGTCAGTAAACCTATTTCAACTGCTATCATCTTGCCTTTGGATGCTACAGGTTGGGTACAAAAGATAGATGCCTTCAAGAGGAAATATTCCAATGATATTCGTATTGTTTTTGAGGATGTACTGGCTAATTCTTATTTGAAAGGTGCAGGTAAGGATATAGATAGTTCTGATTATGTGCTTTTGAATAATCAGGGAAATGGTAGTGAAATGTTCTTTTATAAGCCTGATGGTCAATCACAATTGTCCTTGCTACCAGAAATGAGTACAGACAATGGTCTGAAAAAATTGAGCGATCATGTAGTAGCAGAATTTGCCAAGGAAGGTTTAATGCTAGGAGAAAGCCAAGAAAAGCAACTTTTAGAACAAATCAGAAAAGGTGGAAAAGGTGGAAAATATAGTATTCAGAAAAGAGCAGGAAGCATTAATATAGAAGCATCTATCAATGTTTCTAAAAGTGACTATGAGGATAAGGTTTCTGAAGAGAAATCAATTTTAAGTAAATATCTACATCCTAAGATTTTACAAACTTCTCCAAACTTGAAAGAAATTGTATTGATAGGAGACTATTTTGATAACCAAGTATTGCAGGATTACCTTAAGAATGAATTAAAATTAGGTAGTTTAATCAATAGGAATAGCTTTAAAAGCTTAGAGGATATTGTAAATAGTGCATCTGTAACTGGATTTGGAGGTATAGAAAAATTCCAAGCACAAGAGCAGGCACAGCAAGAAAAGATTGAAGGACTTAAGAGAAAGAGAGATAAGAAAATTGCTCGTGAATCCTTATTATTAGAGATTCGCCAAACTTGCGTAGATCCAGCTAAGGTGGATGAATATAAGCTCATCTTTGCTAAGAAAGCAGACGGTTTAGGTATTCCTCGAGAAGTCATCATGTGGAATATTGATGAAATCATAGATACATTAGAGTTAGAGCAAGAACTAGGTATGAAAACTGAGATACCAGTTGTTTCATCCAGTAACTTGGAAAAAATAGAGCAAGTGACTTCGGTAGAAATACCAAGTACTCCTCCTCCTGTGGTCAACAGACCCAATCCTACGCCAGCAAAAACAGAACTAGTTAAACCAACAACTTCTGCTAAAAGAGAGGTTAATACACCTGTTTTTAAAAAAGCAAGTTCAGGTGAGCAGTTAAGTAGCATATTCAAAACTAAACGACGATTGAGAAACCTTGGTTTTGAGGCACAAGTAGGAGAATTGGTACACCAGCCAGGGACTGAAAAAGTATTGAGATTTGTTTCGACTAATGAACTAAGGATTTCATCTAATAAGGAAAATTTTGAAAACCTACATAACAAGGAATCCATGTATTATGAAAACATGAGTCCTATACACAGTTCATCATTTGGGAAATATTACTTTAGAGATTCTTTAGAGGGAGAACCACTTTCAGCATTCATTAAGAAAAATGCTTCTAGATTTAAGGCAGATATAGAAAAGTGGTCAAGTGCGGATTTGAAGCTGATCCTTAAAATATGGAAAGAAGTGGATAATTTAGATTATAACTACGATATAGAAGCGGATGATATCATCGTATTATCTAAATTGACATGGTCATTGAAGCGCGAAATGGATATTAAATTGGTCAATTTCAAGTATAAGGAAATAACTAAGGAACAAATGGAGGATAAGATGCACAAGGCCTTACTCCAATTATTCGGAAAGAATATTTATCAGAACTTACGTAAAAAGTTCTCGATGTAAGAATATAGTTTTTAATTTACTATGTATTCTGAAACAAAATTATTGGGAATAGACACTAAATACACTGTAAAGTAAGTAATCTTAAGTTTTGATGGCTTCTTTTGAAATTTGGACATCGTTATTTTTCTCCACCGTAGCTAAGGCTACGCTGTCAAAAAATGCCTCGCCATATTCCAAAATAA
>JBNMOV010000411.1:0-4643 GCA_051275765.1 Maribacter sp.
TTTTTTAGAGAATTAGGTGGATGCACTTTTGTTAATCTAGAGGACTAATACGCAATTGAATAAATAAATGGACTCCTTTAGCTGATTACTTCGTTACAAATACTCGCTGATGCTAAGGCATCGCCTGCGTTTTGTGCCTCGTCCTCAACAAAATGAGTAACATATCCAATACGAAATACATTATTCAATTGCGTATAACTCATGGATTAGCATGTTGAATAATGATTTTCTCGATATTGGAATAATTATCTATTTTAATAAAATAAATGCCATTGGATAAGTGTCTAATATCCATTTTTCTAGTATTAGACGTTGATACTTTTTTTCCTAAAATATCGTATAATGATATTTGGATGGATTCATCATTATTCCAATAAATATAATTGGATGTTGGATTGGGATAGAAGGAGAGATTCTCAATAAAAGGAAGATCTTCTGTACTGACATTTAAGCTGGCTGTAGCCCAATAAATATCATAAGAACCATTGGAAGCTATTTCATTGTCATCGAACCAGCAGGTATTATTAAATGCTCCTCCGGTGATAATTCTTTCTTCATTATCATAGGTGATTTGAGAACCTATTTCAAAATCACTTCCAGAGATAGGTATGGCATTGAGAATATTTCCAGATAGATCGAAGATGGCAATATAAGCATCAAAAATATCTTCTGCATTCCATTCAAATGAACTGATATTAGTATCATCTTGAAAATATCCTGTGATAGCGACTTGATTATTATTTGTAGCAATACTGGTAGCAAAATCATCTTGAGTTCCTCCTAGCGAATGTCCCCAGTTGACTTCTCCATCTGAATTTAATTGAATGATGTATATATTTCTATTGATCCCATTCCCTTGAATTTCCCAGCTATCATTGGATGACATTACGCCTAAAAAATAGCCTGTGAGATAAATATTTCCATCATTATCTATTGCTAAATCACCAAAATCATCTTCAAATACGCCACCTAATTTTTTACCCCAAATAAAATTACCATTTGCATCCATTTTAGCAACAAAAACATCATGATCAGCAGTGTTAGTTTGAATTGTATTATCATTAAAAGTAGCTTCTCCTTTATATTTTCCAGCTATGATAATATTATCTTCAGTGTCTATTGCTACTCCTGTGGCTCTCATTATGCCATCGTTTCCTGCTTGGTTTTTCCACAATAAATCGCCATCATTATCTAATTTTATAGTGAATAAATCACCTTCGTCGCTATTAGCAATTAAAGTATCTGTATCAATAATGAGCGTATCAAAAAAGTATCCGTTAATAACGATATTGCCATCACTATCCGAAGCAATTCCGCCACTAATACTCAGAATATTTCCATCGATGGATTTCGCCCATTGAACTTCTCCTTGTAGATTATATTGAGTGAGAAACAGCCCTTTTGAACCAATTGAGGTATTTAGTGATATGGTATCAAAATCAGCTGCTATGTTGTATGAGCCATATAGAGTGATTTTATTACCAAAGGAAGTCACACCTGCCAGTTGTTCCTCAAAGTTACCGCCCATACTAAAGGCATTTAGCAAGTCCTCTCCTTCATAAATGGCACAGAATATATCTTCCTGCCCAGTAGAACTAAGCGACGTAATAGCGATTTCTATATCATTTTCAAAACTTCCTGCCAAAATAATATTTCCATTTTCTATGATATGGAGAGCATCCAAGGATTCGTTATTCGTTCCTCCAAAAGATTGGATAGTATTCCAATTTTGGGAAAATAACGCTAATGGCGATATGCTATAAAGAAGGATGGTTAAAAGTATTCTCATGTTTATTAAACTTATAAGCTGTAAATTTATTCCTACTTTTAATAAATAAGTTATTTAATAACTTTAAAATATCATTATATGAAATATACATTACTTATTTTTTTATTGGCTAATTGCCTTTTTATTTCTAGCAGTTATGCTCAAACTGATTTACAACTGACGCTAGAGTATGATGGAATAACAAGAGATTATCGCATCCATTTGCCTCCACAATATACAGGTGGCGTGAGTTTACCATTGGTACTCAATCTTCATGGTAATACTTCAAATGCAGTACAGCAAGAATTTTATACACAATTCGTGCCTTTATCGAATGAAAAAGGTTTTATCGTTTGTCATCCAGATGGCTTGCCTATTCCTGGTGGAACGGGTAATACTTGGAATGTAAGTTTCCAAGGTGGTGCAGATACAGATGATACTGGTTTTATAAGTGCTTTGATCGATCGATTGCATATAGATTACGATATAGACTTGACGAGAGTATATTCTACTGGCATGTCTAATGGAGGATATATGAGTTACAAACTAGCTTGTGAGACAAATAGAATAGCAGCTATTGCTTCTGTGACAGGAAGTATGGTTCCTTCTGAATTGGCTAATTGCTCGCCTATCAGAGCAACTCCTATTATGCAAATTCATGGAACTACAGATCCTGTCGTTCCTTATGAAGGAGCTGTATGGACTACTGGTATAGAGTCATTAGTCGATTGGTGGGTAGCTCATAATGGCTGCATGGACGGTCCTGCGATCACTGATGTTCCAGATATTAATACAGATGATGGATGTACTGCTGAATTATATGAATATACTTCTTGCGATGACGGAACGAAAGTAGAATTTTATAAAATCACCAACGGAGGTCATACTTGGCCAGAAGGATTAGTAGAAACTGGTGCTGGAAATACGAACAGGGATTTTAATGCTTCTGCTATTATTTGGGAATTTTTCAGCCAATATCAATTTGTGGGAGCAACTTCTGTTTCTAATATTGCTAAAGATTTAGAAATGAATATCGCCCCTAATCCTGCAAAGGATTTAGTGACTATCCAGATAGAAGGGGTACATATTTTAAGTGTGGAACTGTATAATATATTAGGAGAGTTGGTTTATAATCAACAATTGGAAGGAAATTACAATGTTGAAATTCCTGTATCGAATTTAAGTAAAGGAACTTATATCTTAAAGGTAAATACGGAAAAGGGAATTGTTTCTGAAAAGTTGGTAAAGCAATAAAAAGCTAAGAATACTATTAAAGAGTCCTAATTCTCAGAATGAGAATTAGGACTCTTTAAATTTTTATAGCGTAGCAATACGTCTATTCCACATTAAGACCAATATTAGCAAAAATAGCTTCGTCCTCTGTTTCTCCTTTCAATCGAATGCCTCTACCAGAAGGACAATCACAGGCTTGACATGAAATAAAATCAGGCTCACTGTCGATTACTTCTACTTCTGCTACACAGACTCCTTGATCCTCGAAGAGTGATTCTCAGCTGCATTCCTAACATCTTCTAGCGAATTTCCTATACCTGTTCCCCAAGGATCTGCACATCGAGTTTCTCCATAGACATACCATTGGGGATTATCGAGATTATCGTTACAACTCGCACAAAGTGCTATAATGGCTAATATCAATATTTTCTTCATTATTGTTTTTTATTCTTCTTCGAATCCTTCGCTTAACAAAATACTTTCGCTAACATCTTCTGCTGTAACTCGAATACCTCTTCCAGATAAACAAGAACAAGCTAAACATGCTTCGCCTGGACCTATACTGTCTACGACTTCAACAGCTATTACCACTACTTGCAAATCTTCCAAATACTGCTGTACTGCTGTTTCCAATGTAATATTACCTACTACAGGCTGCCAAAGATCTGCACATGAGGTTTCTGCATAAAGGTATGATTTCTCAACAACTGATTCATTATCACAATTGAAAAACAAAAGAGAAAGCAGGGCAAATATTATTGCCATCATTTTTACGTTATTCATATTATATTTTTTTATACACAAATACAATTATAGAGGTAGTTTTTAAACAACTTCATTATTAGAGACTGCGTTATTCTTAATAATGGTTGGGCATAAAACCAAAAAACTTCATTTTCTACTATATCTTTGCAAATCTAAGAAGTTATTTAAAAATTATGGGCGTACATTATAGACAAGAAATTAAGGTATATCAAGTATTACTCGTACTTGGAGTGGTATTTCTTATCATGTTATTTATCAATGATTTCGCATGGCTCGCTGCATTAAAGCAATATGGCGTTTTGTTGGGCTTGACAGCAATCATTATAGGACTTACTTTTGCTGTTTTGTTTGGCGTTAGTTCTGCTGCTAATATATCTGGATTGAAAAAGGGCACGAAAGTGACGGACGAAAGGGAAAAGGAATATTAATTGCTTATGCTCTCTATCCAATTGACTACAATTTTCATTTATACATCTTTCATTATAAAACTAGTCCACTAGTTTGTACAAGCTAGTTGGCTATACCTGCATTTTGTACATTTCTCCCTTCCTAATTCTTCCAATATTTAGAGCATCTGAAAAATATTTTTTAAAAAAATCGATTTCCTTGTAGCACCTCTTAGTGATGAGAAATAAATAAACGATAGAACTTATAACGCAGGATTTTTGCTTGCTAATAAGGCGAAAAATGCAGACATAGCCTTAGCTATGGCGAGTATTTTCAACGAAGTTAGCAAACAAAAAGGCAAGTTAGAATGTAGCGTTTATTTGTTTTTCGTCCCTTAGTAGTTAGTCAAGCTAATAGTGTCGGTTATATTTTTAGTGTAATTTTAGTCTGAACGAGGCGGAGGTTCACGATTTTAGCCATAGCTAAATGA
>JBNMOV010000412.1:0-4638 GCA_051275765.1 Maribacter sp.
AACAAAGCAACCAGAAGTGTTAGTTGTTGTGATAGTTCCTGGAGAGTTGGTTCCAGTATATGTGGTAGATGCTCCTGATGCAGCACTATTGTCATATATGGTTAGGAAATCAAAATTGCTTTCTAAGTTGAATGAAGTGAAATCAATGGTGACGGGATCACCAGGTGTGGTGGGGCATATGAAATAGGTGTCATTAGCATTATTAACATAATTGGCTGCCCCATCTGAGAAGGCATTTCCACAGGTTAGAGATACGGCTCCTTGGGGGACAATGACCGTCCCTATATTTCCTCCAATAAAGGCACAGGAAGTTGGACATTCATCTGTTTCGCAATTGATGCCTTCAAGGGTTACGTTTATTCCTACAGGATCACTACCTAAGGTCACAGAATAATTAAAACAGGTATTGGTATTTGCAGCTACAAACATATTCGCGGCTGTGCCAGCAGCATAATCATAATCAAGTATATTGGCAGAGCTACTTCCTACAGCAGTATTAGCTCCGCTAGTAAGATTGGGAGGGGTGAAAGATACAATATTATATGCAGCAGGAAATGTAGTGGTAAATCCACCGAGTGATCCACCATTACCTATACATACTTGTATATCTATCTCATAATTTCCACCACCTAAATCTATAGGACTGCCAATATCTATAGCCCATGTGGTATCACAGGCACTCAGCTGCTGTGGTAGCAGTGTGAAAGTAAGACATATCAAAATGCTGAATCTGATTAGTATTTTCATTTATAGTATTTTTAGCATTTGGTAGAAATGGAGGCTTAGTTTGTTTTGGATAATAGGGGAGTAATCCAATCATTGTTCTGCCAGTTCTTTACCTGTATCTGTCCCATGTCATTATTGGTATTATATACCTGTTGCATTTTTCTACCATTCATACTTGTATTGATATTGACGGTAAAGTCTAGCTGCTCTCTCTCTTTATCAATATGATGAGCAAGGGCATCTAGAAATTGAGGAAGTAGGGTAGGGTGGTATATAAGTGAATTGAGCTGATGGGGAACTATGTCAACCTTTGGGAATAATTGCTCACCGCTTATTTTGTCATAGGTCAATACTTGTATTTGTCCAGATTTTTTATGAGGCATTTTCATTCGCCAACTAAAGAACTTGCCCTGTCCTGTCCAGTCTACATTATTAGGAATCAGATGATGTCTGAGTGGTAGTAATAATTGTATCAGGATATAAATAGGGATAACTATTTTTAAGAAGATAGACTTCTTGAAATGAGTATTTGCATCTTTTTTTACAAATAATTTTTGAGGAAGTATTTTTAATCGTTGTAAAAATGGAATCAATTCTTTTCCATCCCAAAATAGTATGCTCGCTCCAATCATGAAATAAGGAAATATACCAATATCTAGACTGATAGCATTAGAAATATGGAAAAAAAGTAAGGCAACAAATGCTGGTAGTCTCGTTTTTTTGAAAAGTAATAAAGGGACGATTAGAAGGTCGAATAATAAGCCTCCATAGGTATAGAAACTTACAGCTTGTTCTATTTTTAATGGCAAGAAAGATGGAATATACTCTGGCTTATCTTGGAAGACGGCACGCATTATACTTCCATTGAGCCAGTCACTATCTAGTTTAGCTATGCCTCCATAAAAGTAAACGACGAATAATTGGAATTTTAATATCCAAATTCCCCATTTGGGTGCTTGGGGCAGAATACCTTTTTTCATTTCTTTCATACTGCCTTCTTGAGGAATGATGAGCATTAAGGAAATGATGAGAATAAATAGGTAGTAATGATTATTATAAAGACTGAGATCTAATAGGAAAAAATAAGTATAACCTAGTAGATATAAGATCAAGCTTGGCTTGTATAGTTTTTTTAAAATAATGCCTATTGCTGCGAAAAACATGATGAGCAATATTCCCTGCATGGCAGTTTTAGGTAATGGCTGAATGAATTCCAGGGAGTTGAATTTGAAGAGAAAATCAGGTTGGATAAAATGATCGGAAAATTTCTGAACGAGCCTTATCGTTTCAGCTAAAAGAGAAATTCCTAAAATAATTCTAAATATTTCTAGTGGAATAGCATTGGCTTTTTTATGCATGTTATTCTATTGATGAGGGATAGCATTAATTCTCTCATTTTTATTTGATTTTTGTATAAGGGTTTTTTTTTGGTAAAAAACGAGTTTTTTGTAATATGAATTATTAAAGGTAATAAATTAGGGGATAATTAAAAAAGGAAAGTATTTTTTAATGATTTCTTCCTTATTTAGTTGAATCCAAATAACAGGTATTGATGATTTTTAATTTTGTAGTTGGTCAGCGTAAAGAAAGTTATTAATGGAGTAGGCAATAAATAAACTACCTGAATTGACGCAGAAAATTTGTTATTAATCAAGGCGAAAAACGTAGGGATAGCCGTAGCTATCACGAGGCTTTTCAACGAAGAGTAATGACAAATTAGCAAGTCAAAGTGGGTAGGTTATATTTTTCCTATTATGATTATATTTAGTTGCTAAAATAAATTCATCAAATCTTTAGGTTTTAAATATTACGAAAAGAATACCCCTAATTTTTTAATCGTATAGCTATTATTAACAAGGCTATTAAAAACTCAATGATCTATGAAAAATGAAAAAATCCCAGTAAAAACGCGGGAAATTCACAGCAATCATTTCGATTCTACCATCTGGAATGACTTTCCTTTTAGGGATGATGACATCATCATTTCGACTTATGCAAAATCTGGAACGACGTGGATGCAGCAAATCGTTTCACAATTGATTTTCAATGGCAAAACTGGACTGCCAGTTGCGGATATGTCCCCTTGGATGGATTTGAGAATACCGCCCATTCCAGTAAAAATGGGAATGGTAGAAGCTCAGGAGCATTGAAGATTCATAAAAACCCATTTGCCTGTGGATGCCTTGACTTTTTCACCGAAAGCGAAATATATCTACATTGCAAGGGATGGAAGAGATGTTGTTTAGAGTTTACGGAATCACCATGCCACTGCAAATGAAGGATGGTATGATGCTCTAAATAATACGCCAGGTTTAGTTGGACCACCAATGGGTAAACCAGAAGGCGATATCAAAAAATACTTTCAGAATTGGCTTCATAAAGATGGCTACCCATTTTGGTCGATGTGGGAAAATGTCAGTACTTGGTGGGAGACAAAGGATTTATCCAATGTACACTTCATTCACTTTGCTAATTTGAAAAAAGATATGCCTGGAGAAATCCGAAAAGTAGCTGCTTTTTTAGAGATAGACATTGATGAAACAAAATGGGACGATATTCTACATCACTGTAGTTTCAATTACATGAAAGAAAACGCTGCGAGTAGTGTTCCTCTTGGAGGTATATTTTGGGAAGGAGGAGCTAAGTCATTTATCCATAAAGGGAAGAATGGGAGATGGAAAGATGTATTATCCCCAGCTGAATCTGAGGAATATGAAAGGATTGCAGAAGAAAAACTAGGTAAAGCCTGTGCTGACTGGTTGAAAACAGGAGAAATGATTTAACCTGTTGGTGTTGTCGGTTGTTCATACCTTTAGGGATAGTGGACAACTGATAACATTACTTAAATACCAAGTCAAAATAATATACAGTAAATGAAGGGACTCAAACTCACCATTCTACTTCTTAGCATGCTAACGATGATGGCAGCGGCTATCATAGCACCGAGTCTTCCAGCTATTTCCCTTCATTTTAACCATATTTCCCAAGTTGAATTGCTTTCCAAACTCATCCTTTCTCTTCCTGCTTTATTCATCGTTATGATTGCCCCTTTTGCAGGTAATTATATCGATCGGTTTGGTCGCTTAAAATTGCTCTATATAGGCTTGTTAGGCTATGTTATTAGTGGTACTTCTGGTTATTTTTTGCAAGATTTATATATGATCCTTGTTGGAAGAATGTTTTTAGGAATATCCATTGGAATCATCATGACGATTGTTATGACTTTGGTTGGAGATTATTTTGAAGGAGAAGCACGACGAAAATTTGTGGGTTATCAGTCAGCCTTTATTGGCTTAGCTGGTGTTTTCTTCATGATCATTGGAGGATACTTAGCATCTCAGCATTGGCGGCTACCATTCATGATATATTTGTTTCCCCTAGTACTTATTCCAATGTGTTTTTTCTTTTTGAAAGAACCTAAGACCATACACAGGTCTACTTTTGAACCTTTGCCTACTTCTAGCCCGTTATTGAAAGTATTGTTTCCTATTGGCACATTTTTTATGATTCTATTTTACCTCATGCCAACACAACTCCCTTTTTTATTGAAAGATATGGGTATCGAAATACCCTCGTATTCTGGTAATGCTTTAGCAACGAATGCTTTGGGAATTGTTTGTACTTCTTTTTTTTATTCTAATATAAAGAAAAGGTTTTCATTTTTGGTCGTAGCTAGTGCTGCCTTATTGATGGTTGGTACGGGATATTTTCTAACTGGAATTTCGACAACATTTGAAACGGTACTCGCTTCTGTTTTTCTCGCTGGATTGGGTTCTGGCTTATTCATGGCTAACCTCACTTTTTGGGTAATGGAACTCAGTCCTCCTCAGGTTCGAGGTAAAAATATGGGTATTCTAACTGCTTGTTTATTTTTAGGGCAGTTTTTGTCACCAATAGTCGCTGAGCCTATCA
>JBNMOV010000413.1:0-4623 GCA_051275765.1 Maribacter sp.
CTTTTCTATTGATCTTATTCAGTTTTTGAGGACTGAGTTTCATCAATGTAAAATCTGAAGTACCACCACCTAAATCTGCAACAAGTACTGTTTCTTCTTTTTCAATTTTTCTTTCGTAAGTAAATGCAGCGGCGATAGGCTCCATCTGAAAATGAATTTCTTCAAAACCAGATAATTTTGCAGCTTTCAATAATCTATCTTGTGCGAGTTGATCCTTTTCTTTGTTTTCGTCAAAAATAACGGGTCTTCCTAATACTGCCTTTTTGATTTCCATACCTAGAAAATCATCTGCTTTGCGTTTCAAATGCAGCAATACGACTGCCACTAGGTTTTCTGCCTTGTATCGTTTGCCATGTACACGGGTTTCTTGAAATCCACTTCTAGGTAATATCCTTTTGATGGATTTCATGAATCGTCCATTCATATGGCTTTCTACATACTTTTCTTTGGCTGCCATTCCTACGAAGTGGCTGATAGCTTGTCTTCTCTCTGGTTTTGGAAAATAGATCAGCGAACCTTCATTGAAGGTCTGTACGATCTCATTGCTTCTGGTATCTATGATGGATAATGCAGAATTAGTAGTACCGAAATCTATGCCGTAGATGTATGGGTTCATTGGGTATTTTTTTATGGGCGGCAAAGATAGGCGATTTTAAATGACGAGAGGTTCTTTATTTCTAAAAAAATTATCGATTGAAAATATTTTGATTGTGGTAATCTAAAAACTGTTTATTAGGTGAAAATAGGCTTAGTATACTCATCTCTTTTCTCAATATTTTAAACAAAAAATAACCATTTACATGAAAAGATATCAACTATAAATATTAATTTAATTGTCAATTTACACATTCCCCTCAAAACCCTTACCTTTACCCAGACACAAGCACCTTACATTATGATAATAGATCAGACCTTTCGGAATATTGGTCGAGTAAGAGAAATAGCAGCTATACTGAGTAAGTATGGCTTTGAGGAGTTTGTGAATGCTACTCCGCTGAGTTCCTTGATTCCAGATAAGCGAAGACTGAGCTGGAAGAAGGAAAAGGAAACGATAGAATATAATCGTTGGGAACTAGTACGCATGGCAGCGGAAGAGATGGGACCTACTTATATCAAGCTAGCACAGGCATTGAGCAATCGCCCAGATTTGCTGCCAGATGCCTTGATAGAAGAATTACAAAAACTACAATCTGAAGTAACTCCTATTCCATTTAAAATAGTGGAAAAGATCATTGAACATGAACTGGGCGGTAGTATTGCAAGCACTTTTGAGGAATTTTACAAAAAGCCATTAGGTTCTGCTTCTATAGGTCAAGTGCATCGAGCTAGACTAGCGGATGGTAGAAATGTGGTGGTCAAAGTACAACGTCCAGGAGTCTGGAAAAAAGTACAGACAGATTTGGATATCCTCAAAATACTAGTGGGCTGGGGACAGCAACAACTTGAAAGTCAAGGTGTATATGGTGCCAAAGATATCATCGAGGCATTCGAGCGAAGTCTGATGAAGGAATTAGACTATACCACAGAAGCTCGATTCATGGAGCAGTTCCGTTCCTATTATAAAAAGAATAAAGATTTCTACGTTCCTAAGGTGTATAAAGAGCTTTCTACTAATAAAATATTGGTACAGGAATTTATAAGAGGCGTAAAGATTACAGATGTAGATAAGCTACATAAATGGGGAATTAATACAGAAAAACTGGCTGAGAAGGGTATCAATATTTATCTTTCACAAATATTCGAGCATGGATATTTTCATGCAGATCCACATCCAGGAAATATTATTATCCAAGAAGATGGTACACTCTGTCTGATAGATTTTGGGATGGTAGGTAAACTCTCCAAACATGATCGATTCGCCTTTGCTGGCATACTAATAGGTATGACTAGGCAAGATCCTAAAATGATGGCTCGAAGTTTCAAAAAACTCGCCATAGAATCTACCATAGAGGACGAACGTGCCTTTGAAATGGAACTGACTGATTTAATAGATGATTTCGCCACACTCGATATTTCAGAGGTAGACATTACAGAAGTGACTATAAAACTACAGGACATCATCCGGAATCACCAGATGAAAATGCCGGGCAGTATATTTATTATCATGCGTGCCTTGACGATCCTCGATGGCATAGGCAGAACCATCCATCCTAATTTCAAAACGTACGAATTCTTCAAACCTTATGGCGTAAAAATTATCGCACAAATGTATTCGCCAGAAAATCTGGCAGAAGATGCTTTTGAAACGGCTATACAGTTCAAAGAATTCGTGACAAGTTTTCCTGTCGAACTTAAAGAAATACTTGAAAAAACTAGAAAAGGTAACCTCAAACTCGACCTCCATAATAGTTATGATGACTTAATGATGGATAAAATGACTCGTGCTGCCAACCGTTTGGTGATTGGCATTGTTACAATGGGTATATATCTAGCAGCAGCCATCGTCATGTTTGCTTATACATTTTATGAAGGACCGTATAGCCTTGGTTTACTCATTCTTAGTTTGGTGGGTTTTGTAGCTGCCATATTGTTTACTATGACGCTGATGGTTGGAAATTGGTGGAGTAGTCGTTAAGGTTTTGTGGATTTAGAAAGTTTTGTAGATTTACAGAGATCGCTGAGTTTTTTATAAAAGATTAAACATAGTTTCTCTATAACTGTTAAAAGGTATTACTGAAAACGGGAAAAAATGAAAATAGGTGTAGTTTGTTATCCTACTTATGGAGGTAGTGGAGTATTAGCAACTGAATTAGGAAAAGGATTGGCAAGAAGGGGGCATGATGTGCATTTCATTACGTATAGCCAGCCAGTAAGGATGGATCATTTCCAAAATAATGTATATTATCATGAAGTGAGGGACGCGGATTATCCGCTGTTTCAATACCCGCCCTATGATACTGCTTTGACTAGTAAGTTGGTGGATGTGGTGAAGTATGAAAAACTAGATTTACTGCATGTTCATTATGCCATTCCTCATGCGACAGTGGCTTACCTTGCCAAAAAGATTTTATTGTCACAGGGCAAATATATTCCTACTGTGACTACTTTACATGGAACGGATATTACACTGGTAGGAAAAAATCCTGCTTTTCATCCCGTAGTCGAATTTGCTATTAATAAATCTGATGGTGTAACGGCTGTTTCCAATAGTTTGAAGCAACAGACTTTGGATCAATTTAATGTCAATAAGGATATTAGTGTTATTTATAATTTCATCGATTTAAAGCGTTTTCAAAAAGCAAATAAGGATCACTTTAAAAAGGCTATTGCTCCTAATGGCGAAAAGATATTGATACATACTTCTAATTTCCGAAAGGTAAAAAGGGTAGAAGATGTCATTCATATTTTCAAGAGAGTTTATGAAAAAGTTCCTTGTAAATTATTATTGGTGGGTGATGGTCCAGAAAGAGCGAATATGGAACGGCTTTGTCGTGAAATAGGACTCTGCCATGAAATTCGTTTCTTAGGAAAACAAGACGCAGTAGAAGAACTATTAGCGATCTCTGATTTATTTTTAATGCCTTCTGGAAGTGAGAGTTTTGGACTAGCAGCACTAGAAGCGATGGCTTGTGAAGTGCCTGTCATTTCTACTGATGTGGGTGGATTGCCAGAAGTAAATATTGATGGACAAACTGGTTTCCTAAGCAAATTAGGCGATGTGGATGAAATGGCTGCCAATGCCATCAAACTGCTCCAAAACGAAACCATGTTCAAACAATTCAAAGCCAACGCACTCGCACAGGCTGAACAATTCGACATTGAAAATATAGTACCTATATATGAGAAGTATTATCAGCATATTTTAGAAACGACAGTACATGATTACAGTAAATAGTTAACAGTGACCAGTTAACATAAATATTTGGATTTAAAATGTAAAGTTAGAACTTCAATCTTTTAATTTTACATTTTAAAGTCAGAAGCTACTATATTGTTAACTGTAAACTGTTCACTGAAAATGCAATTTTTCGTACACTATTTTCTTCATTTTGGTTTCGTAGGAATTATCGCATATTATTGGGATAAAAAAAATTGGTGGAAGTGTTGGTTGTTGCTGATTAGTACGATGATCGTGGATTTGGATCATCTTTTTGCTACGCCTATTTTTCAAGCAGATAGATGCAGTATTTGTTTTCATTATTTACATCGCCCTCTTCCTATTTTAGTATATTTCCTTTCCTTCTTTTTATTTTCTAATAAATATGTCAAGCTGTTTTTCTTAGGCTTGCTATTCCATATGTTTACAGATGGTGTTGATTGCTTTTTCAGCTACCTGTTAAAGTAAATAATTCTTACAAAAGTTATCAAAGAATCAAGTAAATATCTGCCTTTAAAAAGGTGAAATTAAAATATAGAAGTCTTAATTCTACATTCTAAAGCTAGAAGCCACTATATTTGGCAACTGTTCACTATTTACTGCTAACTGTTTACCAGTCACTGAAAAAAGATAATTATGTTTATAACTGATGAGATAATAGTGAAGATAAAGGAACTTTCTGTTGTGAGTCGCCAGGTGTATGGAATAAGGGAGAAAGAATCAATTTCTTTTAGAAAGCATCCTAAATTCGTGACGGATGTCATCAAGGATATGACTAATATTTCTTATAATCTTGCCATAGCAGA
>JBNMOV010000414.1:0-4621 GCA_051275765.1 Maribacter sp.
GATGATGCTATTCATGAATTTGGAGAAGAAAATTTCCTTGCTATAAAAGATAATCGTCAATATTTATTTCAACAGAAAATCAAAAAGAATATGAAAAGAGTAGCCGTTTTATTGTTCTTATTAATTGGTACAATAACTTTAATAGCGAATAACCAATATCCATCTAATGCCAAGGAAATAGCATTAGATAAAAACAATGAAGGAAATTCCATTATTGTAAAAATTCATGAAAACGAGCCACCAACAGTTTATCCAGTTAAAGGAGATTTTCCTATTGTTTCTACTTTCGGAAAACGAGAGCATCCTATACATAAAATTCCAGTATTTCATAAGGGTATAGATATTAAAGCTCCAATAGGAACAACTGTCGTAGCTACATCTGATGGAATTATTGAAAAAATACAATTGAAAAAATCAGGCTATGGAAAGCATATTGTTATCAAACACGATAATACATTCAAGTCGATGTATGCACACCTTTCTACAGTAGATGTGAAAATAGGCGATAAAGTAAAAGCAGGTGATAAAATAGGTGAAGTGGGGAATTCAGGTTCGTCTATCAGTCCACATTTGCATTATGAAGTGATTAAAGAAGGAGAGAAAGTGAATCCAGAAGATTATGTTTCTTTGTAGAAAAAAAAAAGAAACAGATATTCATAGATGTAATCTGCATATCTGTTTCTTTTTTGTTTTTCATTACCTTACACTCCAACAACATTTTAAAACCTAACAAAACCTTACATGTCATGGATTTCCTACGTACACCAGATGCCTGTTTTGAAAACTTACCAGATTATAATTTTAAAGCAAATTATCTAGAAATAGGTGATGGAATGAGGATGCATTATGTAGATGAAGGTGAAGGCGACATTGTTTTATTGTTACATGGAGAGCCAAGTTGGTCGTTTTTGTATCGAAAAATGATTCCTGTTTTTGTACAAGCAGGATATAGGGTTATTGCTCCAGATTTAATTGGTTTTGGTAAATCTGATAAACCTACTGATAGAAAAGATTATACCTACGCCAAGCATATGGAATGGACAGGTAATTTCATAGATAAGATGGATTTGCAAGGAATTACCTTGTTTTGCCAAGATTGGGGAGGCTTGCTAGGGCTTCGATTTGTCGTAGAAAAAGAAGAGCGTTTTTCTAATGTTATCGTAGCCAATACGATCTTGCCAACAGGAGATGTTACTCCTAATGAAGCATTTATGAAATGGAAAAATTTCTCTCAAACGGTTCCAGAATTTCCAGTAGGACACATCATTAATACAGGCTGTTTTACAGACTTGAGTGATGAAGTCAAAGCAGCTTACGATGCACCATTTCCAGATGAAAGCTATAAGGAAGGAGCTAGAGAATTTCCTGCTATCGTTCCACACACACCAGAGGATCCAGCATCTGTACCTAATCGTGCGGCACTCGCTAAACTCATGAAATATGAAAAACCACTATTAACGCTATTCAGTGATTCTGATCCGATTATGAAAGGTTTGGAAAAGTTTTTCCAAGGTGCGGTACCTGGAGCAAAAGGACAACCTCATGAAATCATCGAGGGAGGAGGTCATTTTTTACAAGAAGATAAGGGAGAAGAAATTGCAGAAAAATGTGTGGTTTGGTTAAAGGGATTGTAATGAAAATCAGTTCTTAGCAGATACCACTACATTGGTATGTCCTGCATGAGTAATATTTTCTAAACTAGGTTGTCTAAGTGTGAAAATGAAGGAGGTACCTACATTTTCATCATAGTCTATCCAGATTTCACCGCCATGCTGCAATACGATTTTCTTACAGATAGATAAGCCTATTCCTGAGCCGCCGAATTCCTGTTTCGTGTGTATTCGTTTGAATAAGAGAAAGATCTGGTCGTGGTATTCTTTTTTGATGCCTAAGTCAATAGTCCGTGGCGTTTTCAATAACTAAATACATTAAGTAAATTAAATTTCGTAACATACTATTAATCAATAGGTTGTGTTTTGATTTTAAAAAACAATAAATTCGTAACTAATTGATTTACATTAATTTGAAAAAATGATACGAACTATTGCTTAGTGAAACGTATTTAATAAATTGAGCAGAAAGGGGTAGTAGTTTTTTCTTCTAAAGAATTCAAAAAATCGTTGCATAGCCGTAGCTACGGAACTATTTTTTGTGTTTTTTAGAAGGAAAAAGAACAAGCATAATGGCTCAGGTTATTGAATTCGTTTCACTAAGTGGTAGCTATTCTCATTTTGGACGTTATTTGTTGATAATCAATTGATTAAGCATAGTTGAATCGGCGAAAAAATATTGCTTTATATTTATTACTAAATAAAAACGGAAAAATAAAAATCACTTAAATTGTTGACAATTAGTCACTTATGTGCTACTTTGTTTTTTGTTTTTTTTGAAATACTATTTTTTTAATATTTATTTTCGCCACCAAAACAGTCGTAGATATATGACAATCAGTATTTTAGGTCAAATTTAGAATTGCTGCGATAATTATGATTTGAATTGGTATTTTACAGTAAAACGAAGATGTTCTGTAGGTTATTATTTAGCTAATCCTTTACCTTCAATTTTTTCTCTCACAAAAGACACATTACTCTTCAATGAATTGAAAAAATTATCCCTCAAGGATTTATTATGAATACTGATTAGAGTCGATTTTTCAATCATGGTATGTAGCCATGCTTCTGTCTTGAGGCAAAAAGCAGGATTATCTGTTACGAGATAATTCAAAGCATTCTGTAGGATGAATGCGACATCTGTATCTTCAGTAGAAAAAAGAATTGTATTATTAGAAATAGAAACCTCGTTATAATATAACTGATAATTTTCTTGCTTTGGTGGATAGTTATTAGGATGGAATTTTCTTCCTTGTTCTGCTTGCAAATGAATATGATCTAAAAGCAATATGATTTGATCACAAACGAGTAATGCATCTTCTTTTTCTTTGAAAAATCCAAATTTCCAAGCATGGAAAACCTGTTTCAAAACCTGACTCACAATATCAGAACTCCATATTTCTATAGAAGGCATTTTAAGATATTGTCGCCAAGCTCGCTCACCTAGTTGCAGATTCATTTTGTCAATTTCCTTCAATGAAAATTGTCGATCTCTAAAAAGAGGTAAATCATAAACAGTTTTTCCCCAGAAATATAATTTGAAAGCAGCTAATTCTGGAAATTGAAATAAGGTAAATACAGGAAAATCATTAGCAGCATAAATCAATCGTCGAGGTCCCCAGCCATCCACATTTCTCAGTTCGGAAAGGATAGCATAAAAATAATCTCTCAATGAATGTAGGTTGTAATCCAAAGCATTGAAACGAAAAGGAACCACGCCTGGCTGATGCTGTGTCAATCGATCGATGGAGATACTAAAATGGTCAGCCAGCTTCTTCGCATCATTCAAACTCAATTCAGTCTGATAATTGATAATTTCCAATACTTCGATAAATTCCTTCCTCAATACACGCACCAATTCCAACTCCAAAGAGGAATGCTTAGGAATGCGTTTCCTTAATTCCTTAAAAAGTAGCTGCTGTAAACTCAATGATGCCATGATTTTTCCTTACTTTTGTTATGTTTATTAGTTAGTGGAAATGTGTTTTAAAATTAATCAAATTATCACAACACTAGACATTTTTAATGATGTACTTTTATCTTGACTTTAACAAATGTCTAGTGGTCGATTAAATTACACTAAGGCTAATGCCTACTAATCAACCTAATCAACTAATTAACATAGTCAACTAAATCAACCAGTTTCAATCAAAAAGAATGAATATACTACTACTAGGAAGCGGAGGAAGAGAGCATGCATTCGCGTGGAAAATGAAGCAAAGTCCACTTTGTGAAAAAATATTCATTGCTCCTGGTAATGCAGGTACAGAGCAAGAAGGAACAAATCTGGATATAGCTGTAGATGATTTTGAGGGGATTAAGTCTGCTGTATTGGAATATAATATTGAGATGGTTGTAGTCGGACCAGAGTTGCCATTGGTCAATGGGATTTATGATTATTTCCAAGAAGATGAGGAACTCAAGGAAGTGGTAGTGATAGGACCTTCTAGAAAAGGTGCACAACTAGAAGGAAGTAAATCATACGCCAAGGGATTTATGGATGAATTCAATATCCCAACTGCAGGATATGCAGAATTTACTGCTGAAACGGTAGAAGAAGGCGTAGCATATATCGCTACACAAGAAACACCTATCGTACTCAAAGCAGATGGATTAGCAGCTGGAAAAGGCGTACTTATCATAAATGATATCGCTGAAGCACAAGCTGCATTGAGAGAAATGCTCGCTGGACAGTTTGGGGAAGCTAGTGCCAAAGTAGTGATAGAAGAATTTTTGGATGGTATAGAATTTTCTGTATTCGTATTGACGGATGGCAAGGATTATAAAATCATGCCAATAGCCAAGGATTATAAAAGAATAGGAGAAGGAGATACAGGCTTGAATACTGGAGGGATGGGAGCAGTTTCGCCGCCGCCATTCGTGGATGATGAAATGATGCGAAAGGTAGAGCAAAGAATTATAGTACCAACTATAGAAGGCATACAGTCCAGAGATATTACTTATCAAGGTTTTGTTTTTATCGGCGTAATTTCTGTAAAAGGAGAACCATA
>JBNMOV010000415.1:0-4613 GCA_051275765.1 Maribacter sp.
TTTGGACATCGTTATTTTTCTCCACCGTAGCTAAGGCTACGCTGTCAAAAAATGCCTCGCCATATTCCAAAATAATCTCATCAAAATATTAAACAACTTACTTTACAGTGTACTTAACATACCTTAACTTATGTGTTAGTACACTAGGATGTTTTGGGGACAAAGTCCAACTGCGCCCTCTATCAAACCATCATCTTTAATAACTAATTCGTGCATTTGCTAACCAATATTAATAGTATAGGTATTCATATTGGGTTTGTTGTTCGATTCTTTCCATTTCCATCGTCCAGCAAATAATTTAAAATCTAATTGATACTCAGTTTTATTTTTTGAAAAAGTAATCTTTTTAAGATCATTTATTTTTTCACAAGATACTTTTTTTCATTGTATGATAATACTCGAAGTAAGTCATTAAATAATATAAAAGTATGTTTTCCTATCTCACGTAATGTTGTAATAATGAATAGAAGTAGTAATTTATTTGCAAACATTCCATACGGAATGTTTGCAAATATTATTTCAATTATTCACTAATCCCCACAAGGTCCAACAAAAACGCATATTCCATTGCTACTTCCTTATACTTCGAAAAACGTCCAGAAGCACCACCATGACCAGAATCCATATTGCAATAAAACAATAAATGATTAGCATCCGTTTTATACTCTCTTAATTTAGCTACCCATTTGGCTGGTTCCCAATATTGGACCTGCGAATCATGATAACCTGTAGTGACTAAAGTATTAGGATAATCCTGTGCAGTTACATTGTCATAAGGCGAATATGATTTGATATAATGATAATATTTTTCATCATTTGGATTACCCCATTCATCGTATTCTCCAGTCGTTAGCGGAATAGTATCATCCAACATCGTATTAATGACATCTACAAATGGGACAGCAGAAACTACGCCTTTCCAGAGATCTGGACGCATATTCATCACCGCTCCCATGAGTAAACCACCAGCTGATCCACCCATTGCAAATAAAGCATCGGAAGAAGTATATTTTTCAGCAATGAGGAACTCTCCACAATTGATAAAATCAGTAAAAGTATTTTTCTTATTCAGCATTTTGCCATCCTCATACCACTTCCTACCCATTTCTTCGCCACCCCTGATATGTGCTATTGCATAAGCAAATCCTCTATCCAATAAACTCAATCGTACAGAACTGAAATAAGGATCCATGCTATGTCCATAACTTCCATAAGCATAGAGTAAAAGTGGAGCTTTACCATCCTTTTTATAGCCTTTCTTATAAACTAATGAGATAGGAATTTGAGTGCCATCATTAGCTGTCGCCCAAAGTCGCTCAGAAGCATAATCTTCTGCATTAAAAGTATCAGAAATCACCTCAGTTTGTTTCAGTAAGATTTTTTCTTGGCTATTCATGTTGAAGTCATAAATAGAATTAGGCGTTGTCATAGATGTATATCCAAAACGAAGTGTAGTTGTGTCAAATTCTGGATTGGTAGAAGCATAAATCAAATGACTTTTTTCCTCGAATGGAATATAATATTCATCTCCATCCTTAGGAATAACCCTAATTTCAGTGATGCCATTAATGCGTTCATTCAAGACCAAATATTCCTTAAAAATTTCAATATCTTCTAGTAAGACATGATCTCTATGAGGGATTTTTTCTATCCAGTTTTCTCGTCCAACTTGATCAATATTCGTTTCCATTAATCGGAAATTTTTGGCTTTCCAATTGGTATGAATGAAGAAGCGATCTTCGTAGTGATCGATACTATATTCATGATCTCTTTCTCTAGGTTGTACGATGGTGAAGTCGCCAATAGGATTATCAGCATCCAGGAAATGATACTCTGTCATAATGCTATGATAACTGGCTATAATAATGTATTTACCAGATCTAGTTTTATAACAAAAGCTCAAAAAAGTATCATCCGTTTCATTAAATATTTCTACATCATCAGTAATAGGTGTACCTAATTCATGACGCATAACTTGATGACTTCTAAGTGTTTCACTATCTTTTAAAGTATAGAAAATAGTCTTATTATCATTAGCCCAAGCTACACTTCCTGTACAGCCAGGGATCTCGTCTGCTAGAAATTCTCCTGTCTCCAAATCCTTGAAACGAATCGTATAAATCCTGCGACTGATGGTATCTTCTCCAAAGGATAATATTTTATTATTAGGACTAATACCTAATCCTGCTGCATTATAATAAGTCTTTCCTTTGGCGAGTTCATTGACATTAATTAATACCTTTTCTACTGCGTTTTCATGTAGTAATTTCCTACAATGAATAGGGTATTCCTTTCCTTCTTCAAAACGGGTATAATAAGTATATCCCTTTTTTTGATAAGGCACAGACATATCTGTTTGCTTGATCCGTCCTTTTATTTCTTCGAATAATTTTTCTTGGAAATCAGTCGTATGTGCCAATACTTTTTCTCTGTAAGCGTTTTCCTCATTCAGGTAAGCGATTACATCCTCATGATCTCTTTCTCGCATCCAAAAGTAATCATCTATTCGAGTATCATTATGAATAGTTAATTCTTGAGGAAGCTTTTTAGCTATAGGTGGTTTCATGTGTTTATTAATGATTGGAGTGATTAATTATTCACTATTTAATACATTCTGATGCCATTTTTACACTTATTTTTTTTGGTGATTTTTGATTTCCTCCAAAATAAAAATTAATGTAAGTGCACCATTTCTTTTTATGGGTAAATTTCATAGTATGAGAGTCAGTAAATCCATCTTTTTTCAAAACCCATTTATACTCTTTTTTGTAATAATCTATATGTAGACTGACAGAGAATTTTTCTTCTCTTTTGACTTCCATCATAGGAGGCAGCATATCCCTTCCTCCATTGACATGATAATAAGGCGCCAGTTCTATAACATCATTCTGGACATTATATCGCCAGCCAATCATAGCAGTATTTTCCATGGTACTGAAAAAAGAAAAGAAAAGTCCACAGAGCTTATTCCAATCTCTTTGGTCATTACTGAGAGAACCATCTTTATTTTTAATGATATAGTTGCAGTTAGCATTAAACTGGACATCCCAGATAACTTGCTTAGGTCGTTTATGGAATTTAACTTTTCTAGGAAACGAAAAATGTCTTTTTTTCTTTATAGTATAGGTTTTCATCGAGTACATTTTTTGAAATGAGATGACAAGATAGGAATTGCTAGTTGATTTTTTATGACTACGAGTTTGTCAGGAAATTGATTTTAAACCCCCCAACAAGTTTTCAGTATTTCCTAGCGACCTAGCATCTTTAAAACCCGCTGCCTAATCTTAGATAATTCCAAGTCATATTTTTCATAAGAAATGGTATTCATCGTCTTTTCACTTTCTATTTTTGATAGTCTAGCAGATAGAGTAGTGAGTTCTTTTTTTACTATTATATTAGATGTTGGAGTGAGGGATGATAATTCTTCGATAGCTTGCTTGATATTATTTTTTGTAATAAGTTTTTTGATGTCATTTACTTTGTTAGCAGGTAGATTCAGTGCAAGATTTTTCCTTTTTCTAAGTAAATAAAACAAGGTAAAAAGAACGAGAACTATTAATCCAATCAAAGCATAAACACTCCAATGCGTGGGCGGCGGCGGCGGTTCTTCCTCACTTTGAACATAAATAAAGGCGTCATAAACAGGAATACTAAATTTTTCTCCTCCATATTCTCCCCACACTTTTACAGATAAAGGCAGACTATCCTGTACTTTAAGCGGAGTAACATTCCATTGCCAAAGTGCATTATATGAAGATGAATCGATGACGACTCTCTGCCGCCCATTTATCTCATCTTGATAATCTAATACCTCAAAATCACTTGTGGAATACTTCAGTTCTACCTTCATGTACTCTGTGACTTGTAGAGAGTCAACTACAATAGAACTTGTATCCTTAAAAGACTTGATCTGCTCTACAAGCTTTTGCTTATCTATCTCACAGGTAATGACTACTTCAAAGCGACTGGCTTTATTTAGTGTCATTTTTTCACTGTGCTTATAGGCAATATTCCCAATGGTATGAGGATGATTGACATCAGTTTCTGCAGCAGTAGTAGTGGCTACCTCTTCTGGAAAATCTCTAGGAATATTTATACCATTTTCTATACAAGAAAAAGTAAAAATAGATAAGAATAAGCCTAAGAAGATTATGGTAATAGCTGCTAACTTTTTATTTTTCATATGATTGTTCATGATAATAGCATTAGATAAATCCAATATACGAAATATCTTGTATGCTTGTTATAATTCATTTAAGATGTGTTCTTTGTAGTTTGCTTAATGAGTAATAGCCCACATTATACTACAATAATCATTAATGGAATTCATTAGAATATGCCAAATTTTATACTGACTTTGAGTCTTATAAGCATTATATGCTATTAATGTTAAACATTTGTCATAATAATCATGTCCAAAAGATATATAGATATGTATATATCGTCTATTTTTACAGAAGAAGTTGTTTTTTAGCAATTTCAAACCTAAACCAGTCCTTTTTATAAACATGAGTAGCCAAAGAAAATTATTGATTTGTCTAATTCTCCTTTCTATTCCTTTTTTGGGGAAATTACCAATGGTACTGTCTGCTAAAACAGCTAAATTTCATTCG
>JBNMOV010000416.1:0-4600 GCA_051275765.1 Maribacter sp.
ATCTAATTGCTTTTATTTGCAATAATTTTTGAGCGAGAATTTTTTCCACTATTATATTGATTTATGATTTGGAAGCTAGAATATAATGCGTATAATAGCCCAATGAATTCCAAAATGAATAAATTCAGTGCAAATGTACAAAATATACATCAACGATAAGCCCATATTTCTACAAGGTTTTGAAGATTACAATGCAGGTAATGATTTGAATCTCTCTGCTGTGTATATGAACAAACCCGTTACGTTGTTACAATACATTGATTCCTTTGAAAAAATCACTAAGTTAGAGTCTATCCATATTTATGCTAAAAATTTGAAAAAACTAAAGGATGACTTCTTTGCATTGTATCAAGTGATCGATGCAGCAGGTGGAATCGTGATGAATAAAGAAAGGGAGATTTTGGTTATTTTTAGGCGAGGTAGTTGGGATATTGCTAAAGGAAAAGTAGATCCAGGAGAGAAGATAGAAGATGCTGCAGTAAGAGAAGTCATGGAAGAAACGGGTATTCAAGGTATCAAAAGGAAAAAACTAGCGGGTATCACTTATCATACGTATCTCAATAAGCAGAAAAAACGAATGCTGAAACGTACTTATTGGTATGGTATGAAAGCTTCTAAACAAAAACTAATTCCTCAAACGGAAGAAGATATTGAAAAAGCAGAATGGGTTTTGCCTAATGAATTCCTAGCTACTTATCAGCCTATTTTTCCTAATATTATGGAGATTGTGAGACAGTATATTAGGGCTAAGGATTTGTAGGATGCTTCGCTTTAAGTGAGAAGAGGGAGTCCATGTAAATGAAAATATATTGTCATGAAAAATGTATTTATTATTATTTTTATTTAATTATTTGGGATTTAGTCCACTAGTGTAAAATATGTAACAAATACCATTCATAATAATGATTCAATTCAATTTAAAAATTATTTAGAATATTGGCATAAAGAATATATTTCTCAAGATAAAAATGAATTAAATGATACTTTAAAAGCGATTTATGGAATATATGAACATGTAGTAAATACTAATGAGTTTCAATTAATTGATAATGAAAAAGATTCATTATCTTATTTTATTCCTAAAGGAAAAATATTATATGAGGTTGGTAATCAATATTTTAATTTCAATAAAAAAATAATTCCTGTAAAAAACAAAAGATATTATAAAGATTATCCAGATCAATTAAAAAAGATCAAATATCTTTCTTCATTGAAATACATTAAAAAAATAAACGTAGATAATACAAATGGATTAATACATCTATCTGACTTTATATCTAATCATTATTTCAATAATAGAATTGAAACTAAAAAATTAATTAAAAGTATTAAACCTAATTTAAAAACAAAAAAAGTCATTTATTTGAATGACACACTTTCAATAATATTTTACAACTATCTTCAACATCCATTTATTGATAAATATTTAAATGCTCTTGGAAAAGATATTACATACGAATCGCCTTATGAAGTTAATTTCATCAATTTAAGTCCTTCATTAAATCAAGCATTTATTTATTTACATGTGCCCTGTGGCAATGGCTACTACCCTACTTTCGTAACCAAAGAAAATAATGAATGGAAGATCACTAATCTGATTGAATTCATACAAGAAAAATCGCTCCACTGAGCATACTCAATTAAAGACTATCTTAGGGAACGCTTTATACCTACCTTGCGTTGTATTGGTTTCTATCTTAGACAAGACAGTAGAACAATAGCGTTGCCCTATGCAAAACCTTATCCTAAACGGACTAAAAAACTGGCTAGAATCCTTTAAGGGATTATCTAAAGAAATATGGATTCTTTCCCTCATCACACTGGTCAACAGAAGTGGTACAGTCGTGATCATATTCCTAAGTATTTATCTTACTGGGCAATTAGGTTTTAGCAAGAGCCAAGCAGGAATCGTTATTGGTTGTTTTGGTATAGGTTCACTTCTAGGAGCATGGACAGGCGGATTACTCACTGACAAAATCGGCTATTATAAAGTCATGTTCTTATCCATGTTTGCTGTGGGATTTTTCTTTTTTGGAATGGCATATGTGAGTGAATTTTATGCCTTTTGTGCCATTGTGATCGCTACAGCTGCTGTAGGAGATATGTATGGACCTGCTAGTTCTGCCTCCATTGTTGCATATAGTAAAAAAGAAAATAATTCTCGTGCTCTATCTTTAATTAGGCTTGCCATCAATCTTGGATTTGCTGTAGGAAGTAGTGCAGTTGGTTTTATTGCTGGAGCATATGGCTATTATTGGTTGTTTATTATAGATGGGATGACTTGTATTTTGGCAGCATTTCTTTTTATTTTCATCATGAAAAACAAGCCAGAAGTCATAGAAAAGGAAGAGGAAACGACCTCTACTAATAGTGCAACAGTCCGTTCACCTTATACAGATACTTGGTTTTTGGCGTTCATGTTTTGCTCGGCTTTATGTTCCATTCCTTTTTTCCAATTATTTACGGCATATCCAGTATTTCTAATGGAGGAATTGCTCTTTTCAGAATTTGAATTTGGAGCTATCATGGCATTTAATGGGCTTTTATTATTTCTATGCGAAATGCCTATCGTTCATACCTTAACCAAAAGGAATGAAGAAATGCCTTCTGTTGCCATAGGAGCATTTTTAATTGCTATATCATTTTTCGTTTTTAATATTTTTGGGTTTTATACTTGGGTAGCTATAGTGGCTATGGTTCTTATTGTATTTGGAGAAATTCTCAACTTTCCTTTTAGCACAGCAGTGGCACTCAGTAGAAGTCATACCAGTAATCGGGGACGATATATGGGTGTATTTTCCATGACTTTTTCCTTTTGTTTTATCTTTTCTCCTTGGATGGGAATGAAGATTATAGAACTATATAATTATGAAACGCTCTGGTGTATTATGGGTATTTTATCTATTATTTCTACCTTAGGATTATTTTATTTAGGAAAAATCTACAAACCTATTTTTAATCATAATAAATATGTACAGTCTATGAATTTTTCATATAGTGATGGTAGTGGAAATAGATATGAAATTAAAGGAAATCGTATCGAATACACTCCTGTAGAACAAGAATTCAGTTCCAGTGGTTTTTATAGTGGTGGAGAATCTATAAAAAAAGAAATTACAGATGTACAAACTCATCAATTAGACACTTTAGTACAACTCGCATTAGATGAAACTACGGCTCACATAGAGCGAAGAAAAAAAGGTTCAGGTTTGGTTCATACGAGTAAAAAAACCATTATTTTAGCGATGAGTGCAGCAGCTAAACAAGATTTAGAAAAAGAATTGAAGGAAGTTATAAACTCTTAAAACATGAAAAAATCGAAAGAATGGTTTGGTGTAAAGATCGTTTATATCAATAGGATAGAAGGCGAAGCCAAACCTGAATTAATAGATGAAAATTTCATGCCTCACTTTATCGCTTATGAAGAAAGTGTTGTCGTGATTCGGGCTAAATCTTTCAAAAAAGCATATATAAAAGCTGGAAAAATCGCAAAGGAAAACGAAAATGAATACGAAAATAGATATGGTCAAAAGGTCATTACCAGATATTTTGATGCCATTGACTGCTTCCAGCTTTTTGATGAAAAATTAAAAAACGGTACAGAAGTTTATTCCAATATCATAGAATCTAGTACCAAACTAGAGCGAAGAGATTTCATCAAACAAATGTTTCCGATAAAAGAAGGTATGTATCATATGCTACTGAATGACGAATTTAATGGCAAAAAAATATAGTCAAATTTTTTACACAAAATACTAGCAAACAATAATTTACATAAAAAATATCATTCTATTTATTTAAAAAATAAATAACAAATCTTATTTTAATATAATTTGTGACATTCAAAAATTAAATAAATAATTAAAAAAGTGTTACATCCATCCAACACGATGCGTCTATAGTAGTAGGAATAGGAATAGGTCAATAAAATCCTTTTATACCCAAACAGTGTTGACCAAATTATTTTATTCAACTACTTTTTAAACATAGAAACATCATGGATTTGAATTTAACTCAGACGCTTGAGAATTTATTAAATCCTTTAGGTAATCAACTACCTAGTGGACTAACTCATAAGTTAAGGGATGTTAAGCTGCCGTAATTATTAGTTTTTGTTAGGCACAAAAAACGGAGTTACGCCCTAGCGTAATGAGTATTTTTGGAACGACACAGAAGCTGATAAGTACAAATCTTGGGCGTATCGAAATTTATGAGGTTGTCCACTAGTGTACTAGGTGATATTTTAGTACTTATCATTGGCTGGATAGTCGCTGGCATTATTTCCCGAATCGTTTATCAAATTTTCTGGTGGTTTCCTCAGCAAAGTAGCTGATAAGATAGGAGTGGCCAAAACAGGACAAGTGATCAATATTCTTTCTCAGGTCGTACAGATGAAATGACAGAAAAACTTCATTTAGATAGTATTATTGCCAATATCCTATTTGCATTCGTTGTTTTTTTGGTGTGATTACAGGAGTAGAAAAATTGGAATTCGAAAGCCTTACCAATATACTGAACATCACTTTAGGCATGACAAGCAAGATTTTGTTTGGTCTTATCATCCTTACTACACTGTAAAGTAAGTTGTTTAATATTTTGA
>JBNMOV010000417.1:0-4579 GCA_051275765.1 Maribacter sp.
TCATTTGAATATTATGTTGAAGGATGGTGTGGTGGAAGTGGAGGTTCAACAACTTAAAAATAATAAAAATGACTTATGAAAAAGCCATGAAAGACCTACAAGGAATCATGGAAGATTTGGAGAATAACAACGTGAAAGTGAATGACTTGCCAGGAAAGGTAAAAGAAGCACATGAACTATTGAAATTCTGTCGTGAAAAACTGAGGGGAGTGGAAGAGGATGTACTTTCTTTGATGGACAGAGATTAGAAAGTCCACAATCTGCATCTTTTTTTGCATCTCAATATCTTAATATCTCAGCATCTCAATATCTTAATAATTGAAGTATCTAGCATATCTTAATAAATACATCTGGCGTTACAAATGGCGATTCCTGTTAGGGATAGTATTTGTAGCAGTATCTAATTATTTTAGGGTTTTACAACCTAGAGTGATTCGTAGTGCCTTGGATTTAGTGGTAGAGAATATCAACTTGTATAGAGCTACGGACGGATTTAATGTACAGCAGCAAGTGCAGGACGATTTGGGTTGGACCTTGTTGATTTTTGGAGGAGTGGTTTTATTATTGGCCTTGATGATGGGTATTTTCATGTTCTTTATGCGACAGACGATTATCGTAATGTCCAGATTGATCGAATATGATTTGAGGAATGACATTTTTGCTCATTACGAAAAGCTTAGTTTAGCCTTTTATAAAAAAAATAATACGGGCGATCTCATGGCTCGTATCTCAGAAGATGTATCTAAGATAAGAATGTATTTAGGACCTGCGATTATGTATGGTATCAATCTCGTTTCGCTGTTTGTACTAGTAATATATTCGATGTTGAGTGTGAGTGTGGAAATGACGCTGTATTGCCTTATTCCTTTGCCTATTTTATCTATTTCTATTTACATTGTGAGTAATAAGATTAATAAGAAAAGTGAAAAAATACAAGCTCAACTTTCTACTTTGAATAGTACTTCACAAGAAGTATTTTCAGGAATTAGAGTGATAAAGTCTTATGTGCAAGAAATTCCAATGTTGCGTCATTTTACAGCACAGTCAGATGAATTCAAGGATAAATCCATGTCTCTAGCAAAGACGGAAGCCATGTTTCATCCATTGATGATGGTATTGATAGGAGCCAGTACCTTGATTGTTATTTATGTAGGAGGATTGCAAGTAGCTAAGGGAAATATCACACCAGGGAATATTGCAGAGTTCGTCATTTATGTAAATATGTTAACTTGGCCAGTAACAGCAATTGGTTGGGTGGCATCCATAATCCAACGTGCCGCTGCTTCACAGAAACGTATCAATGAATTCCTAGAAGCGAAACCAGATATTATTAGTACCAATGATGAAATTATTCCGATCAAAGGAAAAATAGAATTCAATCGAGTCGCTTTTACTTATCCCGATACAGGTATTGAAGCCTTAAAGGATGTTCATTTTACCTTGGAAGCAGGAGAGAAAATGGCGATTATTGGTAAAACAGGTACAGGAAAAACTACGATAGCTGATTTATTGCTAAGAATGTATGACATCACATCTGGAGAGATAAAGATAGATGGTAGAAATATCCAAGACCATAATTTATCATATCTAAGAGAAAGAACGGGATATGTGCCGCAGGATGTATTTTTATTTTCAGATACGGTCTCTGGAAATGTGGCTTTTGGGCGTCCCGATGCTACACAGGCAGATGTGGAGGAATATACTCGTCATGCAGCTGTATATGAAGATATTGCTGGATTGCCGGAAGGTTTTAATACGATAGTAGGAGAGCGTGGTGTGACACTTTCTGGAGGTCAGAAACAAAGAGTTTCTATTGCTCGTGCATTTATAAAGGAACCAGATATCATTATTTTGGATGATTGTCTTTCAGCAGTAGATACGACGACTGAACAAAAAATACTAGGTTTCTTAGAAGGAAACCTGAAAGATAAGACTACAATTATTATTACACACCGCATATATTCATTGCTCGATTTTGATAAGATTATCGTATTAGAAGATGGAAAGGTAGCAGAAGAAGGTACGCACCACGAATTGTTAGAAAAAGGTGGTTTCTATTCAGAAATGTACGAACAGCAAAAACCGCAGGAAGAAGGCTTTGTAAGCCAGTAAATTAGGATTTCTATCTTTTATTAGCCAAATATTTATAAACTTCATCCTTAAATATCCACTTGATATTGAACTTTTGTTATATTTATTCTCATTAAAATAATATTATCTCTTTCGAAAGAGATGTTTGTTTATTTTTGTGAAGTAAAAGTTTATTAGAAATTTAAAAATTAAACTTCTAATAAACTTTCAAACCTGACTTTTTATTAAAACAAAATTTTATTTCTGTGGACTTTGGAAAGAAAAGACAAGAGAGCGTGTACTCCAACAGAGTAAGAGCCGGAAAAAGGCGTACTTATTTCTTTGATGTACGAAAAACGAAAGGGGATGATTACTATCTGACGATTACTGAAAGCACGAAGAAATTCGATAGTGATAGATATGAAAGGCATAAGATTTTCTTGTACAAGGAAGATTTTAATCGTTTCATGGAAGGATTGGAAGATACTGTTAATCATGTGAAGACGGAATTGATGCCGGATTATGATTACGATGAATTCACTCGTAGAAATGAGGAGTACGAAGCAAGTCTGCTAGAGAGGAATAAAGAAGCAGCAGGAGTAGTAGTAGAAAAAGAAGACGAGACAACAGCTACGTCAGAAGACGATGTAACAGCTACGTCAGAAGATGATATGAGTTGGTAATATATATACATTACCAAATGTAATGAGTATTGAAAGCGGAAATCTTAATTGGTTTTCGCTTTTGCTTTTTGGTGCTGTGGCTAACTTGGTTTTTTGCGTTATTGAATTGAAAACCCCTACTAAGTAGTCAGTCAAGTTAATAGTGTCGAGTATTTTTGCGTCCTTTTAGCCTGCACTTCGTTAGAGAACCACTCATTTAGCTATGGCTAAAATCGTGAACCTCCGCCTCGTTCAGATTAAAATTACACTAAAAATATAACCGACACTATTAGCTTGACTAACTACTAAGAGTATAAAAAAGGAATAAAGAATCAATACCCATCCCCTAAACTTAAAATGGCAGATGTGATTTTATTGCGTTCTAAATTCTTTTCAGAAGAAGAAAGCACTCCTGTTATAGTATCCGTGTTTAATCGACTAAGTCTTGCTCTTATCAGCGTAATTTCTTTAGCAGCATCAGGTAAATGTTTTCCTAATGTCGATAATGCTTCCTCCAATTTTCCATTAGCCACTAAATCATGAACAGTAGATTTGTAAGGATTATCTTGATTTTTGTAAGGATTATGTTGATTTTCAATATAAGTGCTATGCTCACCCATATTGATTTGCCTTTCTATTTTGTCGCCACTTACTTTATCTCCAGTCTCCGTAGGTTTTTTCTCTCCACCATTCAGAAAATCCTTTAATGTCCAATTCATGACTTCTTGATGATGAGCATGAATAAATAATGTCCAAGAAGGATTCAGTTGTGCAGTTTCTCCAGGATTCACGATAGTCACAAAGGAATGATGTCCACTTACAGTCGCTTCAGCGGTTTCGAATGCTTCTTTTATACTGTATTCCTTTTCGAAAAACAGTTTATAAAAATATTTAGACATTCGAACAGCTTCGCTATCATCAACATTTGCATTAGTTGCAATAACAGCCTTGACTCCTTTCGCTGTAAATATATCCACTAAGCCATAAGAAAGACAACCATTTAAAAAGACGATTTGAATATGATGATTTTTAGGTAACAATAAACGACTTAATCGAATTTTATCCAAATCCTTAAAACCATCCAAAACAATTCCAGTTTCATCTGCATGTCCTCCAAAATGAAACATGAATAAATCTTTCCCTGCATCAATGACCTCATCTGCTATATCTTCAATACTAGCATCTTCGACCTTTTTAGGGAGAACATCCTTTTGTTCATTAACACTTTTCCAGATTTGCTGGCTTTCTTTTTCTACACCTGCTAAGTCATTTGCTGCAAAGCTCATGAGTAGGATTGGTTTTTTTGACATTTTTTTTAGTTTTTACTTTTTAAAAAAGAAAGAAGATCACTTACTCTTTTAATGTAAGGATGATTTTTTGGAAGTGCCTTTTTAAATATATCTAATGCTTGAACAGCATATGGATAAGCTCCTTTATAATCTTTAAGATTCTTTAGTAAATCAGCTAGTATCCAATAACTAACCGCAGTAGTCGGATGCTCCTTGCCAAAATTCTGCTCATTTGATTTCAAGGCCTTTTCCAACAAATCCTTCGCTCCTCCATAATCCCCAAGGTCTTGAAGTACTAATGCCAAATTGGAATAACTAACCGCAGTATTCGGATGCTCCTTGCCAAAATTCTGCTCATCTGATTTCAATGCCTTTTCCAATAAATCCTTCGCTCCTACATAATCCCCAAGGTCTTTAAGAACTAATGCTAAATTGGATTGCAATCGGGAAATCGTTTCATGTTTGGAGTCAAAAAGAGAAGTGGCTATTTCTAATGCCCTTTTTCGCAGCAGTTTTGAATGGCTATAAAAACCATAATTCTGATCTAAAGTGCCCAAA
>JBNMOV010000418.1:0-4570 GCA_051275765.1 Maribacter sp.
TTCATCAATCTCAGTCCCTGTCAGACAATAAACAGAAATACGAGATTCATCTGGATCTAATTCTAGATCAACTATGGTTTCGCAAAAAGTAAATAAAAATATTGATAATATGAATATAATTATCTTTTTTGTCATCGTTTCTAAAATTATCAACCCATGATTTTTGGTCATGGGTTGGGGTATTATTATCAAATTATTTTTATATGTTATAACATATAAATCGTGAGACGCAAAGCATTGCGTCTTTACCAAATCATTCTGGAAAATCATATTTCTGGCTACGCATCACGCCAAAAATACCAAAGGCATCTTCTTCTATATTAGACGTAACCGTCACTGGTTCTGCAAAAGGATTCCCATCACTATTCCAATAAGCTGTACGGGATTTTGCATATCTGTACATCTCTTTTGAAATAGTTTTAATATCTAATTGATAAGACCCTTCATTCATAAATCCCTCATAATCATAAATGAATATATCCAATTTATGTTGATTCCCATTAAAAGTATTATCATCAAGAACCAAACCTAAGTAAGTCCAATAAGAAATATTTACTTCATTACTAGCTACCTCAATACGTCTTCTATTTCCTAAGCCATCAACACTATACACTTCCAAAAAGTAATAATCGTCTGTATCGCCATTATCGTTGAATGTGATTTCATACTGTGGTAATGGTTCTCCATATTCCAAACTAAATATTTCTCCGTCGTATTCTATACTAACCAAATCCACCAATGGTGTAACTGTGGTCGTAGCATAAACTGGATCAAAATTAGGAGCGGATACATCCAGCCTTAACTGATCACCCCTTTGGAGATCCAATGGAACATCCCAAGCATAAAAACCAGGACTATCCTCATAAAAATCCATCACTTCCGTACCATTTCTGGTCAATAAAACTGTAGCTCCTGATATTTCCTCTGGTTCTCCAGATTCTATATAGCCTTTACTTGTGCCCACTGTTATGGTCTGTGTATTACCAGAACCATCCATATAACCAAATACTGCTAGTTTAGAATCGTGAGATTCTATATCGACATCTGTTACACTATTGAAAAAACTTTCGCAAGAGTATAGAAATGTACTCGCTATTAATATGAATATAAAATGTTTCATTTTTATCTTGATTAGAATTTAAAACTCCATGTAAAATACGGAATCAGAGGAAATATACTTACTTGTTTGAAGGTCTTATCATTTCCATCATCATAGTAGATAAAAAATGGATTTCTTCTATTATATGTATTATATGTACCAATAGAAAACGTCCTTTGGTAACGTTTTTTCTGCTTGGTGAAATTCACGCCTACATCCAATCTATGATAAGATTTCATTCTATAATTATTCTTAGAACCAGGTACACCTACCTCTTCTCCATAGATTTCTCCAAAGCCATCACTACTAGGATCGAATGAAAAATAACGTGCCTCATTCAAGGTAATGGAATTTCCTGTTCCATAAATCCATGTACCTGCCAAGGAAATGCGATCATTGAATTCATGCGAAACGACTACACTCAAATCATGTCTTCTATCGTATTTAAAAGGATATTCTTCTCCACTATTGATATTTTCAAATTGGCGATTATTCCAAGAAAGGGTATATCCTATCCAACCTGTAGTTTTTCCTTTTTTCTTCTGAACAAAAAATTCTGCTCCATAACTATCTCCTTGTCCTTGTTCCACTTTCTCCTGCCAATCATCAAAAGAAAGGAAACTTGCTCCTTCTTTATAAGATAATAGATTATCCATTTTTTTATAATAACCTTCTATACTCACTTCATAGTCAGCTCCAAATGTCTTTGCCAATCCTAATGCTGCTTGCCATGATCGCTGTGGTTTTATTTGAGCAGTAGAAGGCACCCAAAGATCTGTAGGTAAGCCAACTCCTTCATTAGTCAATAAGTGAATGTATTGCGTCATCATGGAATAGGATGCTTTTATTGCTACACCTTTTGGTAATAAATACCTCATCCCTACCCTAGCCTGTGGAGCTGCATAAGTTTTGTCTTCTACAGAAAAAGCAGAGAGATGAAATCCTAAATTAGTAGAAAAATTCTTACCTATTTTAAAATCATCCTCTACATACATGAAGTATTCCCAAGCAGTCGTATTTTGTGTACCAATAATGGTATCTGTATTGAAATCATCGCCATCACTGATATTGAACTGTAATGCTCCTGGCTTAAAAGTGTGATTGATCGCATTCAAACCAAACCTGACATAGTGATTAGGAGAAGGCATATAATCGAAATCTATCTTTACTCCAAAGTCCTTGATATTAGATGTATATTTAGCTGCGAAGGACTGATCTGAAGCATCTGATTGTTCTGTTATTAAATCAAATTGATAACGACTATATGTCACTGCAGTATTGGCAAATAATTTATTGCTCATCATATAATTCCAACGAAGTGCAGCAGTCGTATTCCCCCAGTCAAAACCACTATTCAGACTAAAACCATCCTCCTTATCCTCCACATTCAGATAAAAAACGTCTTGACCTAAATAAGTACTCGCATAGAGTCTGTGTTTTTTATTGAATTTATGGTTTACTTTAGCATTCACATCATAGAAATAATAACCACCTACATTACCATCCGCTTGACTTTTAATAATAGGTCGTGTCAATAAATCTATATAAGTTCTACGTCCAGATACGATAAATGAAGTCTTATCTTTCCAGATAGGTCCTTCTACCGTTGCTTTGGCAGCGATGAGTCCTATCGAACCTTCGCCATGAAATTCCTTATCATTTCCCTCTTTCATATTAATATCCAAAACAGAGGACAAACGACCTCCATATCTGGCAGGAAAACCACCTTTAGTCAAGGTAACATTGCGAATCGCATCTGCATTAAAAACAGAAAAGAATCCAAATAAGTGACTTACATTATATACTGGAACACCATCTAGTAAAACTAGATTTTGATCTGGACTTCCACCTCTTACATAGAGCCCGCTTGTGCCTTCGCCACCAGATTGTACGCCAGGCAAAAGTTGCAGTGCCTTCATTACATCTACTTCTCCTAGGAGTGCTGGTATTTTTTTAATTTGAGCGATTGGTACATCTATCCTTGACATCTGTGTCTGTTCCTCGAACCTCTCTTCTAATTTATCTGCTGTTACCGTAACTGTCGATAACTCTGTGATTTCTCCTAGCTTAATATCTATCGTAATATCCTTATTCAGATAGATTTCATAGCTTTGAGTAGAATAGCCTATATAAGAAAAGGAAAGTTTTACAGTATCTTTTGGTAGTGTGATGCTGTAAAACCCATAAAGATTACTCACTGTACCTGAGATAGATACATCATCGAATACATTGGATTCGATGAGTTTTTCACCACTGCCAGCATCTTCTATATAGCCACTGATGGTAAATTTTTCTTGCTGTGCCATGAGCTGTATGCTACAACACAACAATACAAAAAGAAGAATTCTTTTCATGTTCTGATTTTATAAATGTCCCCGTTTGGTAAACCTGCAAGGTTTGTTAAACGTAATGTAAAAACTGAATCTTAGCTAAATCTAAGTGCTAAATACAATGTAAAAACTGAACCTTAGCTTTACGTTGCTGCGAACCTTAGCTTTAGCAAACCTAAAAGGTTGACCAAAGCAAATACATTCTAATCAAAAATAACGGTCTTATTATTACTGACTAATATTTTTCGTTCCAAATGTAATCTGATCGCCTCTGAGAGAACGAATTTTTCTCCCTGTCTGCCCTTACGAATCGAATCTTTAACACTATCCTTGTCTGTAATTTCTGTACAGATTGTACTATGGTAGGACCAGCATCCAATTCATTTGTTACATAATGAGCAATAGAGACTGATCTGGACAATGAATTACTAACTGATGTTACGCATGATTAAATTAGAAGCTATTTTGATCTAGTATTACTAGTTAGGATGCTCAAAATCCTATGCTTTTTAATCAAAATTTCGTTGTATTTTTGGTTTAGTAACAAAAGTGTTTTTGATTCTTTTCCTAGATGAAAAGAATCAAAAATTACCGCTGCACAGCGTTTTTAACGCTACAAAAGCTGGTAAATCCTAAACAAGATAAACTCGCTTTAATAACATTTGTTACTTTTAGCTTCTTTTGCTCCTTAGCTTCAAATATTTGCTTTACAGCAGTTTATGCTCAAACCGTATTTTGTTTTTAACGGATTTTCTGCACTACCCGCTAGCGGTTCTCTCATTTGAATGTCTACTAGACATTCATTTCGATTGCATCGAAAATCATTCGTTCATCCACTAAACGCGGAAAGGCGGAACTTTGGGCTTCGATCTTTTACGTTTGTACAATTGCTTATGGTTTTATATCTTTAAAAAGATAGTTAAAAAGAGCGAAACCGCATTGTTCAAAAACACGGGGAACTTTTCATTTTAAATTTTGAGCAACCTAACTATTAACTTATTGACTTGATTTTTTACCAAATTAATGTCTTCATGATCTGGAATTTGAAGTACTAATTTATTATACCAATTTAACAAATCAAACTCCTTAGATATAAAACATTTTACAACTGTTTGAATACATGAATTCATCTACGAATGTC
>JBNMOV010000419.1:0-4561 GCA_051275765.1 Maribacter sp.
GAGGCGGAGGTTCACGATTTTAGCCATAGCTAAATGAGTGGTTCTCTAACGAAGTGCAGGCTAAAAGGACGCAAAATACTCGACACTATTAACTTGACTGACTACTTAGAAAGTTTTTAAAATAATGGAATGGATTTTTTAGTGAAATGTATTTAATAAATTGGGCCTTCCTTTTTCTTGAAGGAAGATGGAGAAAGTTGGGTGCATTTCTTAAAGAATGCACTAAAATTGGCAGGTTCATTAAAACCTAATTCATAGCCAATCTCTTTATTGGAGAGGTTGGTAAAATAGAGTAATCTTTTGGCTTCTGTAATGATTCTGGACTGAATATATTTTTTGGCTGTTTTGCCAATAGTAGATTTAATAATCCTGTTGAGATGGTCAGGGCTAATATTGAGCTGTTGGGCATAGAATGTAGTAGAATGTTCTTTTTTATAACTGCTATTCACCCCTTTTTTAAACGCTCTGATAATATGGTTACCCGTTAAATCGCTATTGGATTCTATTGGGTTGATAGCACAAATATTATTGCATTCTATCAATAAGAGTTTCAGGAAAGCACCTATCGATAGTTCTTTCATATTAGCATCACTACTGGAAAGTGTATGGATTTTACGAGCGAAGTTTTCTATTTTCTTGAATGGTTCGTGATGAGGAAGTAGGGGAGGACTTTGGTCATAATTCTGAAAGAGATTCAAACTATCAATAAAAGATAAGGGAATAGAATTCTCAATTAAAAACTGTGTTGAAAAAGTCATGACATAACCAATCGACTGTTTTTCTTCAATAACCTGATGTACTTGTCCTGGTGCCACAAAGTAGATTTGTCTACGACCTAATTCATAAGCATTGAAATCTATTTTGTGAAGTCCTTTAGCTTGGTTTACAATTAAAACAGTATAATAATAATGGCGATGTGGCTCATCTACTTTTCCTTTTCTAGAGATATAGATATCCTCCATTTTGGATATTCCAAAACTGATGGATTCATTCGCTGAATTTACTTTCTGATATGTTTTGACGGTTTTCATTGCTGAAGTCAGCTAGTAGCGTGCGTTAATTAGGATGATAATAAACCAATATTACGCAAAATATGGGTTTTAAACTAAAGCAACTTAAATTTTATTCGATTAATATTTCTAATACTACAGGTAATATTTCCTCTACCCAATTGGTATATTGACTGCTACTTGGATGTAAATTATCTGAGGCCAATGCCCCTGGTGAATTCCCCAATTGTCGTGATATACCTGTTATATCTATGAATGGAACATCTTCATCCAAACATCTTTGCTTCATATAATTGTTATACATATCTAGCTCTTGGGCAATTTGTTCACTATTGTTACTTCCAAATGGCGTCACGCCATAATCTGGTATTGATAATACGAATACCCTTTCTCGAGTACCTGCAAATAATATTGATTTGTTCAACAGTGAATCGAATTCAGTATTGAATATTTCAAAGGATTGATTTTGGAATTGATTATTCACGCCGATTAACAGGGATACTAGATTATAGTCTTCTGGACTGACATTCTCTATGGCATTTAAAAGATCACTGGTTTTCCATCCTGTTTGAGCAATAATATTTTTCCTACTTATTTCATAATCATTTTCTTCGAGTCTTTCACTCAATTGATTCGGCCATCTTTGCGATTCCTCAACTCCTTGGCCAATGGTATATGAATCTCCGAGTGCCAAATAAGCGATGGATTCTGGTTCTATTATTTGGATTTCATCCTCATGACAAGATATTGTTGTAATGAAAAGGGCAGTCAATACTATTTTAATAAGGCCTAAATATATCTTCATTCTTTTTGGATTTTAGTGGGTGCTGGTATTCTTGATATTAAAAACATCAAATATAGGATTCTGTTCAAGTCATTTGCGGTCGCATTGCCACTAGTGAAGTTGGGAACATTATTCCTAAATCTAAAAAACCAAATTAAAAGACCTGACAGAAAATCTATCAGGTCTTTTAAAGAAGTGGGAATACAATGAATAGATTACCTAGGTCCAGAAGACGATCTACTCCTAGAACTAGACGATTTACGCTTAGAATTAGAACGTCTAGATCCAGAACTCCTATTCATTCCAGAACTTCTTGACTTGGATGAATAGTTAGATTTAGGTCTGTTTTTTATAGATGACTTGGTAGGCTGTCTGCTCGTTTTGGTTCTTGTAGTCGCTGTCCTAGTAGAAGAGCTGCTAGGTGCTTTTGCATTAGTCCTGCCTGTTTTGCTACTATTTGCATCTATAGAAGAACTAGTTGGTTTCACTTCTCGCCCTGTCTGAGCAAGTGCACCAGAAGAAGTTCTACCAGTAGTTTCTAAAGTTCCTGTTTTTCCTCCTTTTGTCATAGATGAAGGTTTTCCAATTGAAATGATCTCATTATTGGCTTTAGTTGTTCTTCCTCCATTATTTGGATTGCTAGATAGAGCATTAAACGTTATTTTTTCATTACCTCTCGTAGTATTCCCCTTAGTATATGAATGATTAGCTACTAAACCTACTCCTCCTTTTCTTCCACCAGTATTACTAGTTTCTCCTTTTCTATAGTGCCATCCCCAAGGATCATAATTAGAATAATGATGATTGCCATAATACCCTCCATAAGGAGAATAGCCGCCATGATGTCCATTATGTGCCCAGTGATTCCAATGATAGTGGCGATTCCAAGGATTGTACCCATAGTGATGGTGGAAATGATGGGCATAATGCCAATGATGCCTTCTCCAGTTATTGTTCCTTCTGAAACAACGATAAGGTCTATTATAATTCCAGCGATTATAATAACCCCAAGGAGAATTATTGACGACAACGATAAAATTAAACGTACTACGGAATCTTCTGACTCGCCTTATTTCCATACTCGTATCATCACTCAGATAATTATAATTATCTGGTCCAAAATCTTCATCTACATAATCTTCGCTATAATCATCCACTTCATCGAATTCTGGATCGAAGTACATATCGTCATCATATTGTGCATGGGCATTTACATGAAGCAATAACATCATGATGCCAAATAGCGTAAACAAAAGTAAAAACCGATTGAATTTCATAAAATATTATTTTTAAAACCGTGAGGGAATAGATTTCGTTTTGTGATTACTAAGATAGGAGATATGAAAATTTTATACTCATAATGAAAGTTTAAACTAGGAAAAGGGAAGTATTAAATATGTTAAAACTATACCTTAACATATGTTAAAATTACTGATAGTCAACAATTTAAGTAGTTTAATGGAAAAAGTATAATGATAGTTCTGTTGTGGTTTTTTTTGGAAAACAGTTTTATCTCAAAATCTATTTAGAAGAAGTTTACATATCCAAGATGTATCTTAGGAACTCTGAAATCAATTGGATTGTCAAATTGCTTTCCATAAGCATAGCCGATTCCAAACAAACCTATTTTGGTATCGAATGTCATTCCTGCACCAAATCCAAGTGGATCGTCCTTTACTTTTCCTGTAGGAGCCTTACTTTCTGTATATCCATAATCACTGAAAAGATAGAAATAGGAATTTTTTCCAATGATAAAACGATATTCTAAGGTAAAAATGGAAAAGAACGAAGCATTGATCGCTTCCTCATCAAAACCCCTAAAGCTGTTGGTACCTCCTAGACGATATTGCTCATTCAAATAAATAGGCTGTGGAGAGATAATGGCACCTGTCGAGTTTTTCAGCATAAATACGCCTCGCTGCTTAGGATAAAAAGGAATGAAACCTACTATTTGTTCATCCAGTTTATATTGGAAAGAACGTTCAGTCAAGCTATCGTACAAAGATTCAAACCTGAATTCTGGCAGGAGTGGATCTGAAAGATTGACAATATCATTATTCTTTTTAATCGTACGGAATCCAGCCGCTGCTCTAGAAGTCAGCGACCAACCTTTACGTGGATTAAACCTATAATCTAAGTTTTCAATATGGTATTCCAATCCAAAATCAGAAAATCTAGTATCTAAATTATCAGGAAGCTGCTTAGTTTGTAATATCTTTTCTTCATCGACGACTAGAAGGATGGATTGCTTCGAATGACCAAATGCTTTGATATAGTGATTGGCACTAAAAAGATAAGATAATCCAGCGTCATATTCTACATCTAAAAAAGTAGAATCCCGTTTATACAATGAAAAATCGGCATCCACACCAAAAGGTAACCCAAGCACATAAGGATAAGCTAATTCAATATTCATCCTTTGCGTACCTGGTTTGACTTGTCTGAATTCAACAAAAATCTTCTCACCACCACCTAGCAGATTTTGTGTAGAAAACATACCATCCACTGTCACTAATATCTTACTTCCTGCATTCTGATTTCTAGGCAAAACACCTACCAAAAAATCAAATTTACTCGCTTTTCGCTTTTCTAAAAACAAATTAATCGTCGCTTTCCTTCCTCTGAATGTAACGATAGCAGTTTTCTTTTCCTTTAAAAAAGGTAACTCGCTGATTCGAGTAGGAATTTTTTTAATCTGTGCCAAATTATAAACATCGCCAGGTTTGATTCCTAGATATTGCTGCAAATATTTTTTAGATATTTTTAC
>JBNMOV010000420.1:0-4560 GCA_051275765.1 Maribacter sp.
GCCCTGTTGGTTCATGTTACGATTAAAATACATATAATTATCATCGAACACCGTTATTAAAGCAAGATATTAAGAAAATATTAATATAAAAGCCCTATATATCAGCAATATATAGGGCTTTTATTATTAGTAAAAGTAATATTTATGATTCGCCTTTTCTCTTGGTCATTTCATCTCTAATCTTAGCGGCTTGCTCATAATCCTCATTACCCAATACTTCATTCAGCATTTCCTCCAATTCTTCATCGCTGAATTTTTTAAGAGAGTCTTTTTGAGTTTCTTGCTTTTTGCTAGATTTCTTAGCTTTTTTCTTTGAACCCTGATCTGGCGTTTCTAATATGATGCCTGCACTTTCCATGATAAACTCATAAGTGTAGATAGGGCAATCAAAACGGACAGCCAATGCTACAGCATCAGAAGTACGAGAATCGATTTCATATTGCTCACCGTTTCTTATGCAAACTAACCTAGAATGAAAGATACCATCTATTAGATTACTAATGATAACTTCTTTTAGATCTATATCGAAAGTAAGCAAGGCGTTTTTGAATAGATCGTGTGTCAAAGGTCTATTAGGGGTCATTCGCTCCATAGCAATGGCTATTGCCTGTGCTTCAGGGCCTCCAATGACGATAGGCAATCTACGTTCTCCTTCCTGTTCTCCCAAAACTACAGCATAGTTGGCAGATTGGGTGACACTATGAGAAAGTGCGACTATTTCCAGTTCTATTTTTTTCATGAATATTTTGTAAAACTATCAATAACGAGTTTGAAAATCAAAGGCTTTTACTAAAATGATTCTCAAAGGGCTACAAAGGTAACATTCTGATTCTAAAATATTCTAAATTAATTCATAAAGAATGATAGTAGAAGCAGATTATTAAGTAGATGATTAGATATTAAGATGCTGAGATATTAAGATAAGGTACTCTTTGCCAAAAAATACTTGTCAGCTTCTTTCCTACTGAACTATGAAAGGAATTGTTTAAAATTGAAGACTTTATAAATATGAAGGTCTTTTTCGCCCATATTTCGTCTCTTTTTTTAGAAATAACTACAGCTATTTTAAAAAAAATGAGCATTCATCTGAACAAAAAATGCATCATAACACGATAATAAATAGTCAACGTTAAACAACTACAATTATAAGGCCTCTCTTATTCAGAATAAGAGAGGCCTTGTATATTATTCAATTCAAAAAATAAGAATATTGAATTTTTTTATCTTAAAACCTCAGCATCTTAATATCTAACAATCTACTAAGCATTAGCAGCTTTCCTTTTCTTAAATGCTTCTATCAATTTAGGTACTACATCGAATAAATCTGCACATACACCATAATCAGCAGCCTTAAAGAAAGGAGCTTCTGGATCTTTATTGATAACTACGATTACCTTAGAACTATTCACACCTGCAAGGTGCTGAATCGCTCCAGATATACCAATGGCGAAATAAAGATTAGGACGAATAGCAACACCAGTCTGACCTACGTGCTCATGGTGTGGTCTCCAATCTGTATCTGCTACTGGACGAGAACAAGCAGTAGCTGCTCCTAGCAATTCTGCTAATTCTTCGATGATTCCCCAGTTTTCAGGACCTTTCATTCCTCTTCCTGCTGATACCACAAAATCTGCTTCTGGTAAAGGCACTGTACCTTTTACTTTGCTCACTTCTTTTACAGTAATTCTTGAAGCAGGTACATCTGCTGCGAATTCTTCTACAGCACATGCTTCAGCTACAACTTCTGGTTGGAAGCTATTACCCATTACAGATATAACTTTTACAGCTGATTTCAATTCTACTTCAGCGATAGCTTTTCCAGAGTAAACATTTTTCTTTACTCGAAACGCACCATCATTGGTAGGAAGTTGATTGACACCTGGAGCAGAACCTGCATCCAAACGAGCAGATAATCCACCTATCAATCCTTTTCCTGTAGAAGTGTGCATTAATATAACTACGCTAGCTTCTATACTTTTAGCAGCTTGTGAAATTACACTATTGTAAGCTAAGCTATCAAAATTATTCAATGTTGCATTCGATACAGTAAGTACCTTGGATGCGCCATATTGACCTAATTCAGCAGCATTGCCAGCTTCTCCTAAACAAATCGCCACACAGTCCGTTCCTAGAATCTGTGCAGTCTTATAGCCATAAGTTATGGCTTCGAAAGCGGCTTTTTTGAATGCACCACCACTATTTTCTGTAAATACTAATACTGACATATTTCTCAGTTTTTATATTGAACCCCCTAGAGAGTTGATTTTTAAAAATACTCTAAGTTTAATTAATCGTTATTTACGATTAATTAAATAATCTTAGCTTCCTCGTGTAGCAAACGCACCAATTCATCCATGTCGTCAGGATTAACCATCTTACAATCTGCCTTAGCTGGTGGCATCTCATAATTCACAACTGTAGATAAATTTTCGCTATCTACTGGAGGAACAACTGTAATCGGCTTACGTCTTGCCTGCATGATTCCTCTCATATTAGGAATACGTTGCTCTGCTAAACCTTTAGCAGCAGAAAGAACGAAAGGAGTAGCTACTTCAGCAATTTCTTTTCCACCTTCGATTTCACGAGAAATAGTAGCAGTATTTCCATCTATAGTCATCTCACTGGCATAGGAGATGAAAGGCATTTCTAGCAATTCAGCTACCATTCCGCCTATTTCAGAACCATTATAATCAATAGTTTCCTTACCACAGAAAATCATATCGTAGTCACCAGTTTTAGCATGTTCTGCTATCTGTTTAGCTACATAAAGACTGCTTGAAGGTTCACATTCTATTCTTACTGCATCATCTGCACCGATCGCCAATCCTTTACGAATAACAGCATCATTAGTAGCAGGTCCTACATTAATAAGCGTAACTGTACCTCCAGCTGCTTCTTTCAATTCCATAGCTCTTACTAGAGCATACCATTCATCGTATGGGTTCATGATGAAAGTAACGCCAGCTTCATTGAACTCCGTGTTTTCAGCATTGAAGGAAATCTTTGCCGTGGTGTCCGGAGTCTTGCTTACACAAACCAATAATTTCATAATTATAATTTTGTAGTAGTGTAATGTACCAATGTACACTACGTATTTTAACAATTCGATGTAAATATAAAGGATAAAATACTTAAAAGCGAATTTTCGCTAGAATTGACGCAAGACTATTTATTAATTAATATTTTAAGTAGAAATCTTAGTGTTTCAAAATCTAAATATCTACTAAATGACTAATAGTCTATGGTCTTTTTTACCTTTGAGAGCACAAAATATATACTATAAATGTCTGATAGGTTAGAATTGTTGAAATCAATGCTAGAAAAAAGTCCAAAAGACTCTTTTTTGCTCTTTGCAATAGCTAAAGAATATGAAGGTTTAGGAGAAAATAAGGCTGCATTAGACTTTTTTCTGAATCTGAAAGAAAGCCAGCCAGATTATGTAGGCTTGTATTATCATCTTGGTAAATTGTATGAAAAGAACGATGAGATAGAAACGGCATTTTTTACGTATAAAGATGGAATGGAAGTAGCCAAAGCAGCAGGAGATCAGCATGCACTCAGTGAATTGGCTGGCGCAAAGCTGTTTTTAGGAGATGATGATGATTTTGAATAACATGCTCAGTTACCAGTTACCAGCGGAATTGGTATACATTTTTATTAATGAAAATGTAGTCTTGCCAAGCAAAATCACAGTTGTTAATTTCCAATAACCAATTTCCAAAGATGTACACTAGAAAAGAAAAGGCGGAAGCGATACAGACGATATTGGAAGATTTATATCCAGAAACGCCGATTCCATTGGATCATACTTCTTCTTATACTTTATTAATAGCAGTATTACTTTCTGCACAATGTACAGATGTACGAGTGAATAAAGTAACGCCTGCCTTGTTTGAATTGGCGGATAATCCTTTTGATATGGCTGAGCAAAAGGTGGAAGATATTAAGGCAATTATTCGTCCTTGTGGTTTATCTCCTAGAAAATCTCAGGCAATTTATGATTTATCGCATATCTTGATAGATAAATATGATGGCGAAGTGCCACAGAGTTTTGAGGGCTTGGAAGAACTGCCAGGAGTAGGACATAAAACCGCTTCTGTGGTGATGTCACAAGCATTTGGAGTGCCAGCTTTTCCTGTGGATACGCATATTCATCGTTTGGCAAATAGATGGACATTGAGTACAGGGAAAAATGTAGATAAAACAGAAAAGGATCTCAAGCGACTTTTCTCTAGAGAAATCTGGAATAAAATCCACCTTCAGATTATATTTTTTGGTAGAGAATATTGTCCTGCGAGAGGACATAAAATAGAGGAATGTCCTATTTGTAGTATATATGGAAGGAAGGGAATGAAATAGTCAATAACACGGAGTTTAACCCCCATGTTATTGACTATTTGCTAGGTCGCTCAAAATTCTATGCTTTTTTAAGCAAAAATTCCCTGCATTTTTGCTTAGGGGAGCAAAAGTGTTCTTTGTCCTTTTCCTTGATCAAAAGAACGAAAAATCATCGCTGTACAGCGTTTTATACGCTCCAAAAGCTTGTAAATCCTAAACAAA
>JBNMOV010000421.1:0-4559 GCA_051275765.1 Maribacter sp.
AATTCGAATAAGAAGGTCATCAAATGACTACTGAATGATTGGCTTATCTCATAATTGGATATATATAACCAACCTTCTTCTGTAGTAATACTGATCACAAAAGCATCCTCAAATATTTGATGGAAACTATCCTCTTTGAGAGTGCCATTATTTTTACTAATATCCTTGATTAGGCGATATAATGTATTACCTGATGATCTATCAAAATTAAAAGAAATACTCACTTTTCGTTCTCCCTCCCTCATAACTAATACAGGAGAAGAAATGGCGAAACCTATATCTGCATCAATCATGCTATAGTCTTCTTTGACTTTATCATACTGCCTTTCACCAAAAGTAGCCCAAATAGGTTCTTCGTCTTGGTAAAAAGGCTTCCCTAGACCATTTTTAGAGTCGGCTATATTTGCAGCATAAATATCTGATACAAGTTTGAAAGAACTACCAATCCCAATAAGGAGATTCCTTCCTATAAAAACAGTCTTAAGTTCGGCAATATGTGCTTTATTTAAAACTAAATCATCATCTGTAGCAAAAGTAATATTATCATCTTCATTGGACATTACAATAGTTCCCTTGGGTAAAAGAGCAGTATCTAAGTGATGAGCCAATTGGAAATGTAAATGTACCTTATCTGAAACAAGAGGCTTGGGTTTTTGACGGAGTATATTGTAATAATAATGGTCGAGGTGTCTAGTCGTTATTTCATTGATATGCTCTTTGGCATAACCAAATAGCTCCATGAATGCTATAAGCATTGCCACATGTGGCTGATGTCCAGAATTCTCTGTGATGGATTGTTTAATATAATAATTCTTGGCACGAAAAACAATATGGGACAATACTTTATGGAAGCGTCTAAAAAGCACCCTAACTTTTTTTACACCAATACTAACTTGTTCATGAAGAGGCTTGTCCTTGGGCATAAAATTTTCTTCAATCTCTGCCATATCCCAAATGGAACTAAAATCCAAATAAGACAACTCATGTTCTTTTCCTAGCCTTTCTTTAAATCCTGCTTCTTGTTCATAGGCACGGAAGATTGCGAAATAATCATTGAGTTCATTTTCGATAGCATGCTCCAATTCTATCTCTATCCCTTCTGGTTCCCCACTATAGGAAGTATTGAGTTCTCTAGCTACGATGTACCATTTATTGATGGTGGAAATGACTTGGTGAGTGAGTTCAAAGAGATGGTAGAGTTCTCTGTAAAGATCTAGACCATAACCATTGGATAAGGTTTCTAAAATCTTTCGTTCCTTTTCATTGAAAGCTTGTATATCAGTAACACTAATGATAGATAGAAATACGCTTACATCATGAATGAGGAAGGGTTCCCAATTTCCATCTACATTATTATTAATATCATAGTAGCGAATAAGACGGGCGTAGTCTGAAGAGAATGCAAGCAAATCGGCAGTGGTTCGCTCGTCTACTTTTACATAATCTGGAAGTAGGGCTTTAGAGAATCGCTCAGCTTGAGAGACTCCAATCCTATTTTTATAATTCTCGTCCTTTCTGGATTTTGCCATAAAGTGTGCATGCTTTTTATTTTTGGGCACCAGTCTTTACCTCTGGGAAAATTACAATAATTTCCCAGCACTACAAAGGTGCGGCAAAAAAACATCTCATAAAATACCGAAGATGGGGGATGTGAGAGGACTAGGTTGCCTTGAGTTTAACTTGACCAGGGCTGACTATGCTGATTTCTCCCCCTAGCGAACACTTTACCGTGCATGACTTTGTCAATGCCTTCCCGCCTTTTATGGTGAGCTTTGAGGAACCTGGACTCCATGGACCAGCAGGGGCAGGTACACAAGGTAGTACCGGAGGGGGTTTTGGCATCTTGGTACACATACCGAATGTTGGTATATTGAGAAAAGGGATACTATCATTGACAGTAGCTATTGGCTTAGACTCTGAGGATGCCATATTAATGGGCAGGACATTAAATACCGCTAATCCAGGGGGAACTGCTCCTGAACATTTTATCTGTGCTGTTCCAACTATAATTTCTGGCATGGTATGGTGGTTTTGTGATATTGTATAAACACAAAAGTACTATAAACCTATATCTCTTAACATCCCCAAAATGGGGGATATGGCAAGAATAAAAACTACCACAATAGTCTCTGAGCTATTGTGGTGATTAAATGTATATTGGCAGGAATATGATCCACGATCGTAGCCATAGGCATGAATGTGGAAGACACCATATTAGTGGGTAGGACATTGAGTACTGAAAGTCCTGGAGGTACTGCTCCTGCACATTTTATTTGTGCTGTAGCTGTTACTATTTCTGGCATATTTTTGAGATTAAAATAAATACAAATTTACGATAAATTCAGTTGCTAGAAATGATAGATCTCTTATATTGATATCCAATACTATTTCTAGGTACCCATGTCTTTATCGAAGTCATCTATATTGTTACCATATTTTTTCATTTCCTTAGCTAAATCTTCATAATAATCTTTACAATCCTGTAACATGGAAACTCGATCAGATGACCCGAAGAGTGCTGCTGTTTTATGGTTTTTAATATAATCATCTGCAGAATCTCTAAGTTCCTTCCAAGCTTTTATAAAATCAGAGAAGTCCTCATCTTTTAATGCTTCTTCGAGATTCTCTAATTTTTTATTCTCTTTTACTTCTTTCCAGAGTTTGCCTCCTTCATACTTCTTTTGATCATTTATTTTTTTGAGAGCTTTCAGTATTTTATCATCACGTTTATCATCATCCATCTTATGATTTACTAATAATTCACTTTTAATGAAACCAATCCAAAGGTTTTGTTTGAGCTGATTGGTACATTCCTTTTCTAACTCTCCTACCTTTTTATAAAAAATTCCTACGTTTCCTTGTGCATCGCGTGCCTCTCGTCTCTTACTATGATTTAATTCATATGGTGCTTCATCTGCAATAAAATTAGCGATTAAAAAATCTTCTGATTTATTGAGTTCTAAAGCCATAAGAAATTTTAAATCGTCAGTTGCTACACGCTTTTTACAATACATCTGAAAAAGACGGAATATTTTCTTGTCTTTCATCAATGGCCTAATTTCAAAATCTTCTGGATATGCCATAATTCGTTCTTTATTATAATTCGTTAATGTTGATGATTTATCACTACCATAAAGCAAAATGCTTCTAGAATAAGTGGTTTTGAATATTGTAATAAATACAAATTTACTATAAATTTATTTCTTCTATTATCCCCCATTTGGGGGATAATAGAAGAAAAAGTAGGCTTAGACGAGCTTATACACCTGCCAATTCCTTATCAAACTGCTGTATGAGTGCTTTGAGGGATTCATTGTTGGGCGAGATAGTCCATAATTCTGCAATGATGGGAGTAGCTTTGGCGAAATCACCAAGGGAACAGTGGCAGGTGACGATATTAAAGAGAGTAATCCCTTTTTCTCCATGCAGTATGTTTGACAGTTTAAAATATGGTAAGGCTTCTTTATAGAATTCTAATACCAGAAGTATTTCTCCTAAGGCAAAGGAAACATCTGTTGATTCGCCGAGGGGATAGTAAGTTTGCCAAATTCGGTGTGCCGCAGAGCGTAAATCTTGCCGTTGCTGTTGGGTAATTTCTAGTGCGATTGTCTTCAAATGCTCATGCATCTGTAAGTAGAAGTGAGCATCATAACCACTGAGTCGTAAGGTCGCTAACATCTGCTTATAACTTAGTGTATCGAAGCGATTTTCCAATAGTTTTTTGATGTAGAAAAAATCATCTGGATTGTAATCATTTATATAGCGATCATATGCAGTGATGGTTTCTAAATAGGTTTCTGGTTTAGGAAGTATGAGCAGACTGCCTATCACTAGGCTGGCTGGCTCTAAATCGGGGAAGATGGAATGTCCTCCAAGAAGTCGGCAGTATTCTATGAATGCGTGGAAATTGACGGAAAGGGAAAAGCTGCCATGCTTGGTCAATGAAGGTGCAGGGTGGTGATCCAGATGTTCTAAGGCATATCTTCCTTTGTCAGCAGCGAGTAGCAATAGACCTGATTTTGATAATGCTCGTAATCGCTCTAAACATTGTATGCCTATATCAGGAAAAAGTAGATGGGTGTCTTCAAATTGGTCTCGATAACTAGCGAATACTGATTGGAGTATTGGGCTATCTGGATAAGGAAGGGAAGGAATCGCTTCGTAGGTGTAATCGAGTTGAAGTGTTTTGATGAGTTCTGCGGAGCTGAGGTTGTCGGGGTCTGTTTCTGATGTCAATCCTAGCATGGGTAATGCTAGTTTTTCTTTAGACATCCAATAAAGAGATTGTGGAATAGTGTCGAAAAAGTAGTTGCCAATGACGATGAGTGGCTGTGATAGTTCTCCTATTTCTATGGTTGTATTGCGGTGTTCTAAGTGTATGGTTTCTGTCTTTTCTGCATCGAAGAGGGCAAAATCCAGCAGACCTTTATTACAATAGGTATGTAAACGAGGGTGTCTCGTCCAAAAATCGATATTGGAACGAGTGAAATCGCTGAGGATATAGCAAAACGGTGGTAAGGGAAATGCACTTTTTGTATAATATTTTTCAAAATGCATGA
>JBNMOV010000422.1:0-4550 GCA_051275765.1 Maribacter sp.
TGTTTCTACTTTAATCATCGTGCTATCACTAGCTAGATGGAGAATGACATTAGCAAAGGAAATTGCTGATTTATCGTCATCTAATAATTGTCCAGAAATGTTATTTTGAGCTGAAATTTGGCATAGTGTAGCCAGCCCGACTATGACAGTCAGTAATCCGTTTTTCATTGTTCAACTTAGTTTAATTGAATATATTAATGCTTCTATGAGTAAGACGAGTAGGAAAGAGGAAAGGTTACAAAGGAGTATTAAAATGGAGCGTGTTTTGAAGATGGTGATTTATCTAAACTCGAAAAATCGTAGCATATGGATTTACCAATCGAAAGAAATATCTCCTTTAATTATATCTATTATATATGACAATATCAAAGGTACTTTTTCATCTCTAATATTTTTCCTCCAATTAGTAGCTAAACCATTATAATAAACTACTGCTTCTACATCTTTGAAAACAGCAGATTCTATTTCTAATAATTATCCATAATCTAAGTTGCCTTTATATTGTTTAATTTCGCAATGGATTTAGCATAAATCCGAGAAGAGGTACAACTATAGGTATACTGAGAATTAATTGGTTTTCGGATTGTTAAAAATTCATAGCTTCTGAAAATCAAGCAATTGCTACTAAGGTTGGTCTGTAAAGCGAATACCGCTAGGTATAGCAGTTCGCCTTCAAAGAAACATAAACCTACATCATCCTTAAAAGTACTGATGCCTATAATCTTTTTTCCATCTTTGGAATATACAGGAGTATCCCATTTGATGGTTTCTTCTAAGTCAGTATCCAAGAGCAATGCACGTAGAAACATCCAATGCTGTTTGGCATCTATATATTGTTCTATTTTTGAAGGAAATTCTATATGAGATGATTTGAAGTACCAACATAGAAAAGCTGCTAAGACGATTAGTCTTAGCAGCTTTAATAATTATGATTAACAATGTTTATTGTGGAGTGATGCCTCCGCACCCATTCCAAATACTGTTTTTGCGATTTCTGCCTCCCTTAACCTTTCCAGAATCCAATCTATCTAGGATTTTATCTTCCCTGATATGGTCATCTTTTAACTTAGGTAGTTTGGGCTTTCGCCTTTTCCAAAACCATCTCATAGTGTTAAAATATTCGTTTTAGTAGTAGTAGCTTTCATTATAAAGGTATGATATTATGACGAATAAATAGTATTTCATTACTCGTTTAAAGTGCGTTTTTGTGTAGCAACGGTACTGTTTGTCGCTTATTTGGATGTGTTAGAAATGTGAAATAGTATAATTTATGTTAAAAGCAATGTTTATTTTACTCTTTTTTAATGTTTTAGGGATATATTGTAAACAAATATAGGAATAAGTAATACTATTGTTTTTATAGGTATCTTTTTTTCTTAAATGTCGTTTTTTTTACGATTTCGTCTTTTTATTGTAACATTAACAACTCATTATGATATTATGACTTATAAAAATATTCTGTAAGCATAAACTAAACACAAAAAAATGAACAGAAATATGAGGATAACAAATGGAATTAGGATAGCTGTAGAGATGTAGTCTAGTTGGTAATGGAAATGACTGACGTGTCAATTTTGAAATGATATTAAACAATATCCCTCTGGACATGGCTGTAATAATAGACCACATGAGATAATCTGAAAGAGGAGGATATCCACCTGAAGCCAAATAATTAGAAAAACTACCATAGATGTTAGCATGCCCTTCATCAAAATATCCAATGATCGTGATGAATCCTGTGGCAAGCATTACAAGTCCTAATAGATTGAGAATATTTTCTCTAATGACTAAACTCTATTACGAATAATTGATTATAGCCAAATCGACCTTTTAAAAATCTACTGCGTTATTTCCCTCAACCGTAGCTAAGGCTACGATTTTCGAAAAATGCCTTGTTTATTTCAAAAATATCTAATTTGTCTCTCATAAAAAACTATTCATAATAAAGTCTATTAGATTGTAATCCATTTTTTAAATAACTGCTATTTTTTTATTTTCCTTTGAACATTAGTTTACCTCCTAAATATCCCATAGGCAAATAAGCTACTAATAAATCCAAAGCCTTGAACCAAGTTGGTGCTGCTGGAAGCATTATTACAGCAGCTATACCACCCAATAAGAAAAGTGCACCTATCCCTATAGCTAATTTTATCTGATGGCTAGCAGCTAGTTTAGCAACCAATCCTGCAGCTACTAATGTTCCTAAAGCATGAGCTAAAAAGGGAAAAAGAAAATGCTTAGCTTTATAAAGGTGCATGCTTGCGTTCATACTTTCCATGTCTGAATGATCAACACCTGCTGGAGGTGGTATAATACTTCCACTGAGCATGATAATTCCCATATTGACTAGTCCGCCAACAAAGAGAGCTCCAAAGAATGCCGAAATATTTCTGAGTATCGGATTCATAATCGATGATGTTTTGTAAGGTTAAGTTAAGCAGAAATATATGGATTTCCAAAAATGGTTACATGTTGTTATAGATATATTGAATATGATAAGGTTTCATTTTCTGAAGATTAATTGTTGATGTGTAGAACCTCTTTTTCCTTTTAATATGATTTCTGTATCTTTTTTATAAAAAACGAGTTTGTATTTTTCTCTAGGTAGAGATTGGCCAACTAAATACCAGATATTATTCTTTTTCTTATTAATACAAACATATAATGGACAAGAATTTATTTCAATTGTTTCTTTATATGTTTCTGGATCGAAAGAACAGAATTTAGATCCATATTCTCCTACTTCTATAGTATTTATCTTTCGTTTAAATATCTGACAATTCCAATCATCAAATTCTTCATAAAATATGATTTCAATAGGGAGTGAACAACTATCTCCTCCTTGTTTTATTTTTATAGTATCTCTATTTATAATCTCCATTTGCTGCCAGGTAGTATTTTTTAAATCATTTGGTAGCAATTGGTTTTGAGCATATATGTTGTTGATAAAAACAAAAAATAGAATAATTGAAATTAATTTTTTTGCCATATAATTAAGAATTTTATGGTGTAATAAATATGCACCTCATCTGCCAAATCGCAGTAGATTTCTGAGGTTGTAGCTTGAGTAATACACTGCAAGTCAATTGTTAATATTTTTATTAATAAGGAAGCACCAAATATTTTGGTGCTTCCTTACTAGGAGGAAGATTAATATAGCACTACATAAGTATAGTATTCCTATGAAAAAATAAACTCGCCCTTAATATACTTCACCACTCCAAAATCTATATTACTACCAATTATTTTACTAGCTTTTTCCTTTAATGTATCAGCAGCATTAGAAACAGCCAATCCATTTTTAGCAACTTCAAACATGGAAATATCATTCACATTATCTCCAAAAACTGAGGTGTTTTCCATGGTGAAATCAGAATTATCAATGAATTTTTGCAGCATGTTTCCTTTGGTGGCCTTTTTATCATGAATGGACATCCAATACCAACCTTCATGATAAGGATTTTCGTAATAATGAATATCTAATAAATCAGGAAATGCTTCATTTAATTTATTTTCTAAAGGACGAAGCTTTTCTATTTTTTCAATAACGGTAAAAGAAACAATATGCCAATCCAAAGAATGATGTAAAAAATCGGTTTGGTGAATTCTCGGATCTTTTGTTGCTATCAAATCATTGAAGTACCATTCTAAACCTGAATTATTAATCTCTTGATAAAATAATTTTAATATATTTTTTCCATCAGACGCAGAAACAAAAGGCTGTATTTTTTCTTCCAAAATAATATCCAAAGCACCTTTTTTCAAATCGTCATGAATATCCTGCATTTGTAGAACTTCGCCAGTATGGAAATCTGCTAAAAAACTACCATTAGCCACTATGACAGGTAATTTTAACTCCAAGCCTTTTAGAATATGACTGGCAGAAATTTGACTCCTTGCAGTAGCTATGGTAAAGTTTAGACCATTGGCTATCATCTGATTGAGTTCTTCTAAGGCATAAGGCGATAATTGGGCATTATCATTTAATAATGTCTTATCTAAATCAGAAATATAAAGGTGGTTTTTCATTATTGTATTGTTTTGTTTTGCGAAGATATGCTTTTCATGCATTTGATATGCAGCGAAAAAATATTGTATCTTGTTATTATAATAAATCTTAAACCTCAAAGATCTACTACTGTTTATATAAAAGAACAATTCCATGAAAAAACTAGAAATTAAAAGTCTTGCTCTGAGGACTGGAATAAAATGCAAGGCGATAATAAAAAAAGATACTGTGCTTCCTGCGAACATCATGTCGAAGATTTTACAGATAAATCTATTGAAGAAATAGTCGGAATTTTAGAAAATAGAGAAGGTCGAACTTGTGGAAGATTGCGTAGAAATCAGTTGAATCCGATTAAAAAGATAGCTGCTGCTGTTTTGATTGGAGGGGTATTGATGGGAGTGAGTTGTTCTCCTTAGTAGTCAGTCAAGTTAATAGTGTCGAGTATTTTTGCGTCCTTTTAGCCTGCACTTCGTTAGAGAACCACTCATTTAGCTATGGCTAAAATCGTGAACCTCCGCCTCGTTCAGACTAAAATTACACT
>JBNMOV010000423.1:0-4497 GCA_051275765.1 Maribacter sp.
CCATTTCTTTTTTGAATTCTTCTAGGAAATAAAAATAATTATCCTTTGTCGTCTTCGACCAATCGCAATCTATCTGAATTTCATCACATTTGAAATCATGAAATTCTATTTCCCAAATTTCATTTATCTTAAATTGTATATTTTTAATTAATTCATTAATATCATCTTTTTTAATATTTTTCATGACCTCATTTTTAATAAAAATGACAGGCACTATTTGTATGTTTTTTCGAGTAATTAATGAATCACTTAAAACCTTAAATTTTCCAATTGCTTTTTCATTATTATTGATTCGTTTATTTTGATGTAATGCACCTAATGGTATTGCTCCTAAAGAAGAATTCCATCCTATATCAAAAAAACGAACATAATAATTTTGGATATTATTTTTAATTAAAAAATCAGTATCTACAGCATCTATTTCTTGGTTTACTTTCCAGAAATACATTCCTCTCGTAATTTCCTTTTCAGGACTACAAGAAAGAATTAAAAAGGATAAAAAAATAAGAAAGATACTTTTTGATATGAAATTTAATCTAGGGAATGGCATTTTTAAATGAATTTTTAAATTCCTAATAAAGGCTAACTATTTACTTTTAAATGCAGCTATTTTCTCTTTTACTTCTCCTGCTGTATCAGCCCCTTCTAAATTTGGGTATTCATATTCACCATTACAAACAATGTTTCTGATTAAAGTCAGATATTCTTCCATGAATCCTTTCTTTTGCTGAAATACTTTGGTTTTGTAAATATCCTCACAGCAGGCAGTCGTTTCATGTTCTACTATATTTTCATTTTCATCCTCTTCTTCCAATGTAATTTGAACCCTCATTTCTCCATATTCCACGATAAATAATTCCTTGGTAGAATCATCATCCAAGTCATAGAAAAACACTAATCACAGAAGATTCATAGACGCCTATATCGCCTACCTCATTGGACAGAATAAGGATGTAATTTTCTCCATCGCCTACTGGCTGAAAAATCAATAATGTAGCCTTATCATAGACCTTTATCATAGGACTTTCTACAACAGCCATTATCTTTTCCCCTTTAAATTCATCTCTCCAATAGCTTTCTAGAATATCATGAGAATAATCATAATCTACCTCAGGAAAATAACGATGTACGAAATCCGTAGGAGATTCATCCATTGCCCTCTTATAAATGTATTGAGCATTCTGTCCCACCATAGTAAATGAAATAGAGAGGGCTATGATCAATACCAAAATCCATTTATACATTGAACCTTATGTTTTACAAAAATAAGAAGAAAACAAAGATAATGTACGTAGGAAATAGTACTCGGATGAATTTATCAATTATTTGTAAATAAAAGGAAGGTATTCATTTTATCCAATTGCGTAACATGGATTATACCAATGCGACTTTATAAATTCAAATTGGTATAACTTAATAGGAATACTGTAAACCATTGTTCCAACCTTCTACAGCTATATTGATATTGTTAAAATCAGCATCTTGTAAAGGTTCTAAATCAAAACTAATTGATTTAGTTACCAATGCCTCGCAGTCATCATTATCGTCTAGGATGAGCTTGATTTCGAATAAAGCTGGAAGTGTAAGCGGAAATGATTGTGTAGATCCCAATAATTGGAAAGAAACTAAATCATCGCCGCAGCCACCAGCATATTGTATGGTCACAGTAAGGCAGTTGTCAATTATTTCGATATCTGTGTAAGCGAAGCCATCACTCTCTGTAGAACTATAATTAGTATCCATAATTATGGCATCTCCACAGGTGGTTAGAGCTGGTAAATCATTATCATCACAACTGGCAAAAAGGAATAAAAGGGCTAAAAGACTCATCATTGGTATCTTCATCATTCAATTTTTTTGGTTAAAAAGATATTCATACTTAAGGACGTAGTGATTTAGTGAAAAGGTTGGAATATGTAACAAATTATTTAATGAAACCCATTAATACAAATCCAGAAATAACAAATAAAAGTCCTATATACCATAGTTTTATTTTGACTAAGTAAATCATTCAAAATAAAGTATAGGTTAAAAAGAGTATTTAGAGAAATTGATATTCAATGTTTTTCTAATATTTGCACAAATCCTACCAACGGCATAAAAAAGATTTTCAGCATCAATATAATCAGAAGGTTTAATCTACCTTTCTTTGATTTCTTTCCAAAGCCTTTCGGCAATATTCAGCTGAGGGGAATAAGGAGGCAGAAAGAAAAGGTATAAGCCACGTTTCTGCCAATCCTCCAATAATACCTGAACTTTTTTTGCCTTATGGATACTAGCATTGTCAAGTATCAAAACAGTTTTTCGACTGATTTTCAATGATAAATCATCAAGAAATTCAACTATGAAATCAGAATTGATATTCTTCTCCGACGATTTATAAATGAACTCGTTAGTTCGGGATATCAATCCGAAAAGATTAATATAACGCCCTTTTCGAACCTTGACACACACTTATGTTTAAAAAATCATCACATTGGCTTAATAATTGGATGGCATTTATTAAGTATTACCCTGTCACGTTTTCGACTATCATTTTTTGATGCAATAATGGCATAAAACGTGACATAGTAATACTGCAGAAGGCGAAAGTAAACTTTTATATTTAACTAATACCTGATTGGTTATGAATACTACTACCACACCTTTTACGAGCAAAAGAGCTCAAACATTTAATTCATTTCTTACTAAGGTTATCTTTAGTGGGATTTTGCTACTTTCAGGTTTTGCACTTACTGCAAATAATCTAAGTAAAACTAAAGCATTTGGAGAGAATACTCTGTCAGATGCGAATGAGTATAGCATCATTGTTATATCTGGCATCACTGTAGAGGATGAGAATGTCTGTGGAAGCATGGATGGTTCATTGTCGATCTCTCACGATGGTCCTAATGCTAAGGCAAAGTTGATAGAATGTGTACCAGCTGTACCAGCAGCGATTGATTTGACAGCAGTAGATAATTGTGATGGCAACATTACAGTTAGTCCTACAGAAGTAATTACATCAGATACAACGTTATTAGCTTCTCCAACAGTTAATTTAGGAATACTTGAATCTTTTGAAGGTTATACTGGAGCTGGGGCTATTACAAATGGAGCGGGAGCCACTTGGATAGGGGATGCTGGTACAAATTTTGGAACAATTAGCGGAGATACTATTCAAGGTAACGTATACGTAGCGGATTCTATAACTGCTCGGAGCAGATTCGATTTAATGAGGCTATATATTCATCTTAATGATCTTTTTGTTGACTATCCTGCAACCCATGCTCCTGCTTTTGGAGTTGGCGAAACGATTACGCCTGGAGTTTATTCCATACCTGCCGCAGGATCTATAGGGGGAGCTCTTACTCTTGATGGCGGAGGAGATCCTAATGCTTTTTTTGTAATTAAATTTTATGGTGCCATGACAGTAGGAGCTGGTGCAACGATTAATTTAATTAATGGAACACAATCTTGCAATGTTTTTTATATTGCTGATGGAGCTATTTCTGTTGCTGCGAGTGCTAATATAAAAGGAACCTTATTTGCAAAAGTAGGAGCTGTTGGTCTTGGTGCTGGTGCTTTTCTTGAAGGAAGAATGCTCAGCATGGAAGGAGCGATAGTTGTTGGAGTTGGTGTTAGCGTAAGTCCACCTCCTGGTACTTGCACCATTCCAATATTCTGTGAATCGGGCTGTAGTCCTGCTCCTGCTGTTGATGTTTTGGGCGTTCTCTCAGATTATGCCCTTTATACTAATTTCGGGGCTGTACCAAATACTAGTACATCTGGTATTAATGGTAAAATTGGTACAAATTCAGGTACTGTAAGTGGTTTTGAGTCTTCAATTGTTATTGGGGATATTCATACTGCTGATGCTAGTACAGCACAAGCGAATATAGATATAGATAACGCTTATATAGCGCTGATGGATCTACCAAATACGGACAGTAGCCATGCAGCAGTTTTTGGAAGTGTTGTTCCAGGCGGGGAAACAATAAATGCTGGGGTTTATTTCATAAACGGTGCTGGATCTTTAGGAGGTACTCTCGTTTTAGACGCTCAAAATGATCCTGATGCAATATTTGTTTTTAAGTTTGCTGGGGCATTTAGTGTAGCAGCACAAGCAAAAATGATTTTAATTAGTGGAGCTCGTAGATGTAATGTTTTTTTTATTGGCGGAGCTGGAGTTGCCACTGGTGCTATTAGTATAGGAGCAGGTGCTACTTTAAAAGGAACATTTCTTTCCCATAGTGGAGCTTGTGGCTCGGGAGCTAGTTTGTTTCTCGCAGGCCGACAACTTTCTACAGGTGGAGCAGTTAATACTTATTCAGGCATAATTTATAATAACCCAGAGTGTATTACTTCTACTGCTGTAGGAGCAACAGTTGCACCAGTTATTTTAGCAGTAGCAGAAACCTTTACAGCAATCAACGGAACAACTGGCGGTTCAACAGTAACAGTATTGACATCTGACGAATTGAACGGTTCACCAGTAAATCCAACAGATGTAACCTT
>JBNMOV010000424.1:0-4480 GCA_051275765.1 Maribacter sp.
CAAGGAAATTTATGAATTCAGAGAAGAACTGAAGAAAAAGGAAGGCGATAATTTCAAACTTAAAGATTTTCACGAACAGTTTTTGAGTTATGGTTCTGCTCCTGTGAAGTATGTGAAGGAATTGTATTAATTAGATGTTAGATTTTAGATCGCTTCGCTTTTAGATTTTAGACTTTTTCCGTTCTAAACCCAAAGGATTTAGAACGGAAATTTATTGTAAAAACAACCTTGAAATAATATGAAAAGAATAATCCCAATTACTTTTATTCTGTTATTTATATCCTTATCTGTTGTCGCTCAACTAGAAGGAAAATATATTATTGATTATAATTTAGGATATCAAGCTTATACTTTTTTAGAGGATAATAAATTTGAATATCAAGCCTTTCTATGTACATATGGAGAACAATCCAAAGGAGTTTATGAAATAGAAAATAATGAAATTACTTTTTATTACGATCGAGATAGTATTCCTAAAAACATCATAGAAATAGATTCTTTCAGTACTAATGATAGTATTGTTACTCTTGAATTAGAAGTTTATGAACAAGGATATAACTCTGATTTAATGGTAGCTATCGTTACTACTAAAGATAAATTATGGGGAACTGAAACTGATTTTGAAGGAAAACTCAAAACAACACTCCCTTACTTTGAGACGACAGAAAAATTAATCATTGATTATATGTTTAGTAATGTATCTGTTCCTATTCAAAAAAATTACAACTATATCATCAAGGCATATTTAGTTTCTTCAATATTTAAATACCCAATAGTAGATTCAGAAACATTGAGTTTCAAAAGAAAAGGAAATAGTATTTTTATCAAACCTAATTACGAAAACAGCAAATTTGAAGAATTCACAAAACAGAAATAATATGAAAACGATTATCATCACTACCCTACTATTCTTCCTATTCCAAATCTCAGCTCAAAGCCAAGATTTACTGCCATTAAAATTCAGCCAAGAAGGAGAAGTTTCCTTTTACTGGGGAGATACTAAAATGCTGGCGGATAAAAATACTTTTATGCTGGATACTTTGGTAGAAATTGAAGATGGCTTAAATGTAGACAGTTTTATTATTTCCAAGAAAACATTTACTTCTGCTGATATTAAATTATCGCTTTCCAAATGCGTCAGCCCTGACTATCATGAATTCAGAGGCGAAGGTGTGGGAGCATATTATGTTTCTATTGCCTTTTTTGATGTGGATAGTAATTTTATTTTTGGACATAATATGATTTCCAGTAATGGCTTTTCGATCGCTGGTGCCAGTCATGGATTACAGGCTACTACACTTATTTCTAGTCATAGAAAAGAGGGAGAATTGGATTGTTATACTTTGACAGGAGAAGCAGAAATCGCTATTCATCAGGTGTTTTTATATGATCCAAAAGGTACGAGTAATGGAGGAATCCCAGCTATTTATTTTGTGTCTTTTAGGGTATTTAATTTGGGGGCTGGATGATTAATAAATGCTACCTTTATTTAATTTTCCTTAGGAAAAGTCTTTCTTCTCCTAGTGACGAATTACACATTTTTAATATCATATATTCTTCTTGAATATCTTCTGTAAATATTAAAAGATCGGTTTTCGTATGATGATTATAATCGTTACCATCATACCATCGCATAAATATTGTGCCGTCTTTTGTGCAAACTTCTTTTATATATAAATCCTCTTCTTCAAATACTGTCTTATTGGAATAATGTATTTTTAAATCATCAGATATTGTCAACATTGGATGACCTACATATATTTTAAAATGCAATTCACCCTGTTTTTGAATGACTTCTTCTTTACTTTTCAACATTACCCAAGTACCTTTTAATTTCTTTTTAACCTCTAGCAATTCAGATTTATCTTGTTCATATTTAGATAAAATAAACGTTTTGCTTAAATCAGCTGTTTTTCCATGTATCTCATCATTATTCATTTCTTTTATAACAAAGGACATATTATCATCTGAATCATAAGCTACAATTTTTAATATACACGACTCTAAATCAACTGAATACTTCAGACCCCAATGATATACAGTAAAACATTCTTTTTCAGGATCAAATATGTCTATCATATCGTCACTAAATGAATATAAGAGTTGATTAGATATTATTTTTTCATTTTCTATAATCTTAAGCTCCATAATTTCTTCAGCTAAAATTTTGCGAACAAATTCTTTTCTAGCAAGAAAATCTACTGAAACAAGATTAAAATTACCTTTACTTTGAGAACTATACAGCTTAAGAAGGGAACCAGTTGATTTAATAACAGTTATCGTATCGAAAACAACATCTTTATCATGTAATAAAACACTTGAATCCCTCCTAATTACGCCGAACGATCTTTTATTATTGATTTTGTTTTTTGTAGAATAACTAATTATATCAAGACTATCTGTATCCTTAAACTGAAAAACCATCGATGGATTATTCTCCATTTCCCATTCCCCTACCAAATCTACTTGACAGAATAGTACTACAGGACAGAAAATAAAAATAAATAAGATTATCTGTTTCATTTTTTTTGGAAATTTATAAAATACAATTAATTAATCCACTAGCCCATTTGCTCCAATAACCACTCCCTCTCCGTCAAAATCTCCTCACTCAAAATCCTATTTTTTAATTTATCAATTTCCTTTTTATTACTAGGATTAAGGTAAATTAATTTCTTTAAAATTGACAAAATGTTTAAGTAATTCGTTTTATGATAAGCAATGACTTTCTTCCTTGTTAGATAAACTCTGAAACTATCTATTAATGCTTCAAGTGCGTCATACTCATCGAGTTCGTAATACATTTTTAATAGCATTCTTTTACTATCTAGATTAACGAGTACATCATCTACGTCCGTTTGTAAAAGTAAAAGCATGGCTGCTTTATACTTCTTTTGTTCGTAATAAATTTTAGCTTGGTTATAATCAAAAATAGGTTTACGATATTCTAAAGCTAAATACTTTTTATATTTAATAATGAATTCCTGTGCCCAATTAAATTCATTCATCCTTAAGCCTAAAGTCACGATATTAATAAAACTAAGTCTTGACAAAACACCTTCTTTAATAAATATTTCCGTAGATAATCCAGACTGATATAATTCAAATAAATTCTTATTAAAATCCTTATTTCCTAAATTCAATTGTTTGATACAAAAATTAATCGCAATTAAATGCAAATCTTTTATTTCTTCTTTTGGAAATAACGTCTGGCTATCTAATAATAATTCTTTAAATAAATAAAAATATTGATGCTCACTACCTACTAGCATTTTATAACCATAATAATATAAAGCAACAGCAGGAATGTCTAAATATTTTTCTTCCCTTTTTATATAGCCTAAAACTTCATCTAATAAACCTAATTCATACTCCTTTATTTCAACAGTTTTATGCGAAAGAATTTCACAAGTTTGTTTCAATTTTTCTGCAATAAAAAAAGCATTTAAACCATTCGATATTTCTTGTAAGTTAGAACGAATATCTCTTCGTTGTTCACTGATATGTCTATAATGTTCCAACTCTAATTGGTACCTAAAATAATGATACCTCGCATCTCTATATGATAATTTTTCCTGCTTCTTTTTAAACGAATCAAATTCCTGTCTAAATTGCTTATCCAATCTCCTACTCCTTAGACTCCGCACCAGGTTCATTTGTTCCGCCACATTATCTTCTTTCCAATTTAAATAAGCAATATACGCCTCCACTACTTTTAGCAAATAAGACATCACATGAATGATCTTCATGTTCTCAAAAGTCATCCCAGGAAACAAAGCATCAAAAGCCAGTTCCTTATCCAAATCCCTAAGTGACAACTGTTTCCTTGTCAAAATAAAATCCAATAACTGAATCACTTCATTGTGTCGATTATGATAAGGAGAACGCACGAATTTCTTCAAACCCTTCAATTCCGCCTTATCCATACTCCTTATTAATCGAATTAGTTTGCTATTATACATAATTTATTTGCGATAAAATAAAAACACAAAATACTGATTATCAATAATTAAAATAAATTATAAATAATTAAAATCCGATAAATATAGTATTTTGTACTTACTTCTACCTTCTTTTTAATAGATATTTACAATATGATAGAACGTTAATTCAAGAAAAAAGAACAGTTTATTGATTTTTTATCGTGAAATTTAAAAGAATGCACAAATCCCTTTATACAATAGAAAAGACGACGGACCTTATGGGATTTACTGAAAAACGGCATACTACTATAACAAACATGAATAAAAAAATAACCATAGCACTAATCTTCTGCTTCATCAGCTACTGCATGATGGCACAAAGCATAGACCAACTCCTTTCTCTAGATGGCAATGCCAACGACGGATTCGGAGAAGCTGTAGCTATTAATGACAATGGAGATTGGGCAGTGATAGGAACACCAAGAGATAGTGACATTTTTTCAACAGCAGGTAGTGCATACATTTTCAATAGAATCGAAAATGACTGGACAGAACAC
>JBNMOV010000425.1:0-4469 GCA_051275765.1 Maribacter sp.
GATACAAGAAATATTCGCACGAATATTTTTGAGTATCAATACCTTCGATGAATCAAAAGGAGAATTCAAATTTTGGTTACGAAGATTGGTAGTCAATCAGTGCTTACAACATTACAGACAGCGAAAATCTCCTAGCTTATTTGTTTCCATTGATTCAGCTAAAGAAATAGAAGCAGGAGGCGAAGATCAACTGACAGAACTCACCAAGACTGAAATCGAACAATTTTTAGCTTTAATACCTGTTGGATATCGACAAGTTTTCATGTTGGTGGTGATAGATGAATATTCTCATAAAGAAGTAGGAGAACTCTTAGGTATTAGTGCTGAAACATCCCGTTCACAGCTGTCAAGGGCAAAGAACTGGATTAGGAAAAACGTATTGAAAAACAAACAAAAAAATTTAGCCAGTGGATTCTAATCATGATAAACTTAGGGAGCTGATGTCAGAAAGCAATCAGCCATTACCTCCAGAATTGGATTGGTCACAAATGCAAGATGGTATTTTGGCTAAAATGGATGAAATAGAATCATCAAAATCTACCCCAAAACACCATAGGAATAAACTAGTTGGAGTAGTCATACTTTTGGCAACACTTATTCTATGTATACCTATGCATTGCAATGATTCAATAAGCAATGATACGATAAATGACTCAGCTATTTCTATACATCCGACTGTAGATAATATGCCAGAGATGGAAAAGAAGGATGGAAATTTTGGACAAGTCAAATCTGAATTTCCAATAGGCAATAGTCTAATAAAATCTAAGGGAATTATTAATGATGATAATAAAAAGGATGTAATATTAGAAGCTTCTGGCATTTCTAATACGAATACATTCAATCAAGTGTATCAATATTTAAATACACATTCTAACAAAGTACAATCGTACGATTTTAATAATAAACCAAAAAAAGAAATTTCATCATTTGAAGAGAAGCCGTCTATTAATATTCCTGTGACAGCAAATGATATTTTTGAAGAAAAACCTGGATCATGGAAAGCAACAAGTCCTGTTCATCATGTTCTAGATAACGAGATAATATCCACATCATCACAAGTCAATAATATATATAAACCTGTAGAAATATTATCAAAAGAGGAGTTTTATATGAATGCTGAATTAGCTGTGATATCTTTAGATACCATGCCTCCAGGATTCATTTTAGATACTATTTTTCCTCCAGTATTAATTGGTGAAGTTAAAAGACGAAATCGTTTATCTTTATTGGCAGGCGTTTCAGCATGGAATATGGGCTATGGAAATACTGAGACAGAACGAAAGGATTATGAACGAACTACAATTTCGTATCATGCAGGAATCAATTATATCCATCCACTAAAAAAGAATTACACCTTAATGATCGGCTTTCACTATCAGCAGTTAGAAAGTCGTTTTGATTGGTCTGCGTCTTTGGATGACCATACGATTACTTTGACAGATACTATTGTACAAATTCAGACGAATACATTAACAGGACAACAAGTAGAAATTCGTGGCGATATAGAACTTACTGTTCCTGCAACGAGGATGCTTAGACATCATAATAAAATACAATTATATCAAATTCCATTTGCAGTTGGTAAAACATGGACTTTAGCGAATAAATGGCAAACAGATATATTGATAGGAGGAGTATTGGGAATGATTTCAGAAAATAAAGGTCGTACACTGTATCAAAATGATATTCTTGATTATACTCGAACATCAAATGATATATACAATAACCAATTGAAATTCAATGTGATGCTGGAAGGAAGGCTGAGCTATAATATCAATGCTCATTGGGGAATAACAACAAGTATTCAATTTCAGCGTAGCCTTACAAACTGGAGTGCAGAAAAAGATGTAAAAATATATCCTAATGTACTTAATGGAGGGATAGGTTTACAATATTCATTTTAGGAATTTACTCTAAATAAAAAACACAAAATCCAGAGTGGATTTTGTGTTTTTTATTTAGAGTAAATTAGACTTTATTACGAATAGTTTTTTATGAGGAAAATAACGCAGTAGATTTTTAAAAGGTCGATTTGGCTGTAATCAATTATTCGTAATAAAGTCTATTATACTTCTGTAAAGTAATTTGAAAAATTACTGTAAATACGTTATAATAAAGCAACAGCTATACCAAGTCTCTCAAATCTCTTTCGAAATAAAGATAGAAGTAAATAGCACCGCCAAAAGATGTTTTATCGGTAGAGCTTAATATCCATCCTTCTTTGCTATACTTATCCAAAATTTCTTGGATTTTTTTGCTAGAATCATTTAGGATATGATTTTTATTAGTACTCAATTTAGACCAAAAAGTAAAGGACTCTAATTTGTATTCTTTCATTGTATATGTTTTGCCTAAGGTTCAATAATCGTTCTAAAAGTCAGATTAATTCTTGGAGACTTCACCTTTTTAGTAGGAGGAAGTCTGTGCAACCAATGCGTCTGTGTTTCGTCTTTCATTACTAATAAACTACCATTTTCTAATACCAATGAAATAGTTTCTTTGCTTTTTTTATGCTTGAAAGCGAATTTTCTTTCTGCACCAAAACTCAATGAAGCAATAGCTCCATTCTTTTTCAAATCCTTTTCGCCATCACTATGCCAAGCCATTCCTTCACTTCCATTATGGTATAAATTGAGTAGGCAAGAATTAAAAATTTCTCCTGTTTTTTCTTCACAGATTGATTTTAATTCAATGAGTTCCTTTGTCCAAGGTAAGGCTAATTTAGTATTATTAGAATAAGTGTATTCAAATGGTTTTTCACCATGCCATGCCACTTTTCTCTTAGTTATAATTCGTTTTCCAAATAGGACAGCTACATCATTTTTCCATTCGATATGCTGCATTAATTGTTGATAATAATGACTAGCTTTCTCATGGGGCATGAGTTTTCCATAATAATTTACAACACCATCATGAGGCAGTAAATTTTTGGAATAAATAGGTTGACTGTTGAATAAATCCATTGCGTTATATTAATGACCTACTTTATTCTTCTTTCCAATAATAAAATATAATATAGCACCAATCGGAGTAATAAAAAGAGTTAATAATAACCATTTAATTTTATCATTATCTCCTTTGAAATCGCTTCGTATGATGTCTATTAACGCCATAACTGTAATGATAAAACTGATGAATATAATGATGCCAAAAACGGCAAGAAAAACAATAGGTAAACCGCTAGATTCCATTTTTTATAGATTTTATTAGATGAATAATCGTAAATATACGTAATTAATTGAAGATCACCAGTCTGTTATTTCTAGAGCTCAGACGATAGATTTTGCTATACCTAGCGATATTCGCTTTACAGACCAACGTTAGTAGTAATTGCTTGATTTTCAGAAGCTATGAATTTTTAACAATCCGAAAACCAATTAATTCTCAGTATATATACTGATTGGACTTCTTCGTAGCCTATTATTTACTCGTTTTAAAATCAATTAAATAAGGTTGTAAAGGAATATCATTTGTATCTCTGAAACCATTTTCTATGAGCATCTGATACCTTTTATTAGCTTCTAATTCTACCTCATAAATAAATGATAAACTATCTGCTGAAAATTCTCTAGAAATAATCTTAGGAAAATGTTCTTTTCCTAATTCTCCAAGTCCTATAGAATTAAAAGGAGGCATCATTTTTTTAGAAAATTCAGCGATGATTTTTTTTGTTTTAGGAGATACATTTTGTGCTTTATCCTTAAATGGTTGAATATTTTTTATTGTAGCTCTTTTTCCTTGAAAAGTCTGATGTAATTCTTTTAAAGGAACAGATAAATATTGAGTACCATCCACGAATTTTTCTATTTCATCTTCATTATTAAAATCTAAATTAATAATATCTTGAATAGCTTGTATTTTATTATCTGCTGCGTTATAATATTTTTCACAAATAGTATATCCTACATAATATGACATATCACGAGTTTCAAATTCATTGTTTTTATCATTCCAAAGCCAGTCGCTTCTTTTTCTATTAATAAATACATCTTTCTCGAATTTTTCTCTTACCGCTTCTTGGTGTTTTTTACCAAATGCTAAAGCAGGAGAAATAGAAGGAGAAACGACTTTTTCTGCTACAAATTCTGCCACGCCTTCATAAAGCGTCAATGATAGAATATTATGTACCATTTCTTTTTGTTGAGTATGCACATATTCATGCACATTCAAAAAAACAATATCATTAATAGGATTCATTTTATGATAAGTTTTGACATAATCCATGTTTTCAGGAAATTCATCCGTGGCTACATTCTCATCTCCAAATGCAAATTCACAACCAATCAAAACCATGCTATCCATAGTCGTACCAGGAGATCTGAATACTCCCATCGTAAAATAAATAGTAGAAGTACGAAGTGCTGGATAAAGTTCTTGTAACTTTTCTACAGCTCCATTTATTTCGGTAGAAAATTCTTTGGATTTCAGTGTATTATCTCTAATCGATGCCCAAAATTTAGGATATT
>JBNMOV010000426.1:0-4468 GCA_051275765.1 Maribacter sp.
CATTGATTTTAATGAGTACTTCATTTGATTTTGGACTTGGCTTCTTTACATTTTCAATTTGAAGAACCTGAGGACCTCCATAACTTTCTGCTGTTACTACTTTCATATTTCTGGTTTTTAATATGAAGCAAAGATACAGGCAATCAGTCGATGGGTCGTTCCAGATTATAAATCGGAACAAGTTTGAGAATCAGAACTTAACTAGAACTCAATAATGACTTAGGTCTTATTTGTTGAGCTGATTCCAATATGCTCTAGGCGTAATTCCCAATTTCTTTTTAAAAAAGGTATTGAAAACAGTCTTAGAATTGAAACCACTATCATAAGCTAATGCCAATAGCGTTAGTTGATGAGCAGCATCAGATTCAAGCCTAGATTTGAAATTCTCCAAACGGTAAGTATTGATGTAGTAGGCGAAGTTTTGCTCAAAGCCTTCATTTAATAGTTGCGACATATGATTTGTCGGTAGGTTCATATATTGTGCAAGGGATCGCAAGGAGAGTTCAGGATTGAGATACAACTTATCTTCCTCCATTAAATTATTTAATCGACTTTTGTAGCGATTTAATTCTTGATCTGTGAACAACGATTTTTTGTATTTTCGATTGGATTCAATCGTATTAGAATCACCAATAATTTCGGCAATATATTTCTTGAAAGCAGGCAGATGATGTAAAGGCTTTGCCAATGGATCCGTTGGAAGCAATAATACCATTGGAAAGTGGTTTTCTATTCCTTTGTTGATATATTCTAATGCCTTTTCTAAATTATTTAATTGTGCATAACAAAGCACTAGAAAGTTCAATGCGTTTCCAGCAGATGGAGTTTGAAGGAACGACTCTAGTTTGGAAATACCTTCTTTTGCTTTAGCGGAATTTCCCATTATTGCATGAGCAATGGTAACTCCTCCAAGTTTTGCGAGAAAACCGTCGTCGTCTTCAGGTAAGTTGTTAAAATACTCAAGGCCCTCTTCATGTCGCCCAGAAAGTAGATGACAAGCACCAATGTAAACGATTGGAAAGGGAAGCTCAGGCTGAAGATCCAAACTTCGCTTAAAGTATGGAAGTGCAGTATCAAATTGATTCATCATGTAAAACAGAAACCCTTTGTAGTGTATGTTTACTGAAGAGAATGGTGCTATTTCCAGCGATTTATCTGAATATTTCATAGCCGCATCAAGCTTTCCTTCAATGGTAAGGTAATTAGCCATGGTGATGTACATATTATCCGTAGGTCTAATGCTCAATGCATTATTTAGATGGATATATGCCTGTTTTAAATCCCATTTTTGCCAACAACTAATCCATGATAAATTTAATTGTGTTTCAGGAAGGTCTTTCTTTAATTCGATAGCCTTCTGTAAAAACGGTCCTGATTTTGTAAATCCTTCATATGCAGGAAGAATTCCCATGGTAACCAAATAAGTATAGCCTTGATTTACATCTAAATAAGGTAGTGGAAATTCTGGAGACTCTTGGATGACTTCTTCAAAGATAGAAATGGCTTTAAGCGTATTGGTATAATCCAATTTCATTAAATAAAATCGACCTTTGAGGTATTTTTTATACGTTTCATAAGGGACATTATAGGAGTCCACCAATCGCTCCTTTAATTCGAAGTGACCAATATGTTCTCGCAGTTTATCTGCAATAATTAAACTGATTTCATCCTGAACAACAAACACATTTCTGAGATCACGATCAAATGTTTCTGACCAAAAATGAAAATCATCTTCTGCTTCAATTAATTGTGCAGTAATTCTAACTGAAGTTCCTGACAATCGAATACTCCCTTCTAAAATGATGGAAACATTTAATTGTTTTCCTATTTCAGTAATCGTACAATTCTTTCCCTTAAAAGAAAAGGAGGATGTTCTTGAAGTAACTTTGAGTTCATGAATTTTTGCTAGTGCATTAATAATTTCTTCAGTAATTCCATCTGAAAAATATTCTGCCTCAGTATTGGAACTCATATTCACAAAAGGTAGCACTGCGATGGATTTATTATCTTTCATTGAGAATTGATCAGGTCGTTTCTATTGTGTTATACTCTTTTTTCACCTTTCCATACAGCATAGTTTTACACTATTTACCCATATTTAATTATAAATCTAATCATAAATTCGGACTTAGGGATATTTAGTCGTTTACACCTATTTCAAAAACCTAATAAGTCGCTTTAATTAAAAAAGTATTATTTGTTCTCTCATCTCGAAAGAGACTTTCTGTGAGGTATACTGAGAATTAATTGGTTTTCGGATTGTTAAAAATTCATAGCTTCTGAAAATCAAGCAATTGCTACTAACGTTGGTCTGTAAAGCGAATACCGCTAGGTATAGTGGAATAAATTTTCATATCTATTACTTGTGCCTTTCGATCAGACAAAAAACAATTCTGAACCTGAGCGACAGGCACAATCTATATCCAACAGAGGATCCTAATTTTCAACGAATCAAAACTTAATGAATGAATTAATCTCACTTTTGTTCTACATCCGTTATAACTAGTAGACTAACTATTTTGCACTTTATTCAATAGTCCTTAATATTTGAGATGTAACAGAGTAGAAAAGAATAACAATTTAAACCCAATCAATAATGATAATTATCATTACTTTTTGACGTACTGAACTATACATTAGGGTGGCGAATAAATAAGTGTCTGGAATTGATAAGATATTTTTGTGCTAGGCAAGGCAGTAAAAGCCGAGTTACGCCTTAGCGTAATAAGGTTTTTGCCAACACAGTATAGTGCAAAAAGATGAAGTCAAAACAGACAGTTATTTATTCAACATCCCTTAATACACTGTAAAGTAAGTAATCTTAAGTTTTGATGGCTTCTTTTTCAATGCCAGAGTCAATGGAAAACAAATTAGATGTGTTTACCTATTTTAGTTTTGTGACGCTAACTAATTTGGGCTATGGTGATATCACACCATTAACGCCGCCAAGCCAATCAATGGCATTATTTCTTGCCATTTCTGGACAACTGTATCTTGCTATCGTTGTAGGTATTTTAGTAGGAAAATTTATTTTATTTCGGAGTAAATAATACTTATTTCAAAAACCTATATGTCGCCTTAATCAGAAAAGTATTATTTATTCTTTCATCTGGAAAGAGATTTTTTGTGAGGTAGGGAAATAATTCTTCGTTCCTATTATTCGTACTACTATTCGTTCCTTGCGACCAGACCAAAAACAATTCTGAGCCAGGAATATATTCCCATCTTAGTACTAAATTGGAACGAAATTGCATAAATACGAAATCGGGATTATCTATCGTAAAATCTGTATTTCCATTTCCGTTTTCATCGACTTCATAATATCTCTCTCCTGTTTCTTCTATATGGTAATGTGTTATATTTTCAAATACTTCTACACGCTCTGTCGCATCTTTGGAGAGTGGATTAGTTATTTTTTTGAAATTAAAATATTCGCCTTTAGAAATAAATGGTTCTGCATAATATTGTATGGTTAGATTAGGCAAAATGGTATAATTGGCTCTAAAGGATGTACTGAAAGTTTGTTGTTTAATCGAAGCATTAATATATCGTGTTCCATCTGCTAATGCAAGATTATCTACATATTGAAAACTCCTTCTATTTCGATTATAATTAGGACCTACACTTAATTCCAATGTTCTACTTGGTCTGTAATTAATCGACATTTCATAACCATTTATTTTTGAAATATTTTGATTGGCATATACATGAAATACATTGACAAATAAACTTATCTTTTTCCTTCTATCAGATTCCACATACATCCAATGAGATACATTAGGATCGAAATACATCGCAGGTCCTCCTCGTAATGCGGCGGCAGGTTTATTATTTAAATTGACATTAAAACCTGTTCCTACTCCCCAAAAATTCTTGAATCCTGCATGGGCATTCGCCCCTAAATATACAGAACGATTCACGCCAGCAAAATCAAACCGAGTATTATGGGAATAATTGAAACGCATATTTCTAAATACAGAAAATGGCTCTCCTATTTTATAATACATCCAGAAATTATGAGTGATGACATCGGCTCTACCCAAAAAACCTACATCATTCAATTCCAAACCTGGAGAAACCCAGCTTACTGAGGTTTGGAAATTGAGCTTTCGATTACCTGCATTCCTTCCTAGTTCAAATGCTCCGCCTGTTCCCATCAATGTGGTGGCAGTGCTATCCACAGAAAGATGATTCGCATCTACTCTATCAAATAGTCGCTGTATGCTCCTTTGCGTATTAATCATGGATTGTTGGCTTCCGTTTACTTTGGAAAATACGGCATTCGCATTAATGAACCATTTCTGATCATTCCATCTATGCGTCATATCCAAACCTGCTGTGTAAGCAGATTTTCGCAAGCAATCTAATCCTTCGTAGCCCAATGCACAACTATCAATATCAAGGTTTCGATTGGTGGCAGTAAATATTCCGCCTATTATGGTATTGCCATCATTCAAATCCTGCATCA
>JBNMOV010000427.1:0-4450 GCA_051275765.1 Maribacter sp.
GTCGTGAGCGGACTACTTCGAGTGAGAGTGCTGTGAGAAAGAAGTGGCTGCAAAGCCCTGAATGGAACAGCTCTCGAACACCATTAAACCGTGTAAAAATTCAACGAACAGACGATAGGCAAAATCTCTGAACCTTTGCCAAAAACAAAATCACAAATAAAAAGTAAAGCTACTACAAATATGCTTTGTAGTAGCTTTTTTTAAAATCCTTTAGTTGAACACATTACCAGAGTATTTAATTATTTTTCTAAATTAAATTTCTTAATAAAGAATTGCTCTAAATCTTGATCTGGAGTAATTTTAAATAAACCTTTGAGATGCCAATTCATGGTTTCTTCATAACATTCACTTTCAATAAGTGAATTTCTAACCAAACGATATTTGTTAAAATCTTCTCGAGGGGTTAGCCCTAATGAGCCTTTAATCCCATAGATGGTATCTAGTTGATTTTTTACATAAAGATAGTTTTTAGGGTTAAATAATACAATACTATCATGAAGTTCAAATTTCAAATAGTTTTTAGAAATATCCTCATTTGCCAAATTTATACCATTAAGGCACGATTCCAATGACCTAGAAGATGAATATTCTGCTAAATTAGGCGTCTTAGTCTCTCTTTCATCTTCCTTGGAACACGAAAGAAAGACTAAGACACAAAAAATAAAATTAATTAGTTTCTGTTTTTTCATTGTTGAAAAAGGATTTTAAAAATTCTATATTCATTTTGTAATTTTCGGGAGTATCATTTTTCTGCATAAAATCTTTATACCCTAAATTATCGTATAATTCCTTAGCTACATCTTGCATAAATACTCCTAGAAGAAGTTCGTCATCTTCTGACAACCCTTCTCCTTTTGGAATTTTATTTAGTATATCTCCTACATTTTCCATAAGACCACCAAGTACGTCTTTTTCTCCATCTTCATAAAGGTCAGAAAGTCCTTCCATAGCCATTATTACTCGCATTTCTACTTCTGTCTGTAAAGCTGTAGAGTTGTCTTCTCCATAAAAATCGTATTGTGCAGCATGGATAGTTTCTTCATAAACTGTTCTTTCATCAATTTCTTTATCTATTGTTTTAATTTCCTCCCAACCATTCTCATCATAACCTACAATTCTTTGGGATTTAGTAACAAAACCGATTCTTGAAATGTTGTCAGAGTGATTTTCTTTTTTTGAAAAGAATCCACGCACCTTGGAAAGCTTACTTTTATGTGACTTCGCTTCCGTTGTTATTATTGCATATTTATTTCTAGAAGTAATTAGTCTTTTTCTTGATAAAGAATAAAACATACTTTTTTTAAGTAAGCTTTTATTGCTGGAATTAAACTGCTTTCTAGATTTCCCTCTGAATTTGATTGGCTCTACACTCATCCCATTCGGGTCTATTGCATTCATCGGGTTGTTCAAGACATAATTATAGGTAGAAAAAGACCCATACATCTCAGCCAGAGGATCGACAGAGTGCCACCTCCCTATACTTGCATCATACCACCTAGCCCCATAATCAGACAGATTCAGACCAAAATCACTGTTCATCTCCTTGCCATTATAGGTATAGTCATTAGACGTTCCAACTTGTGTGGTCTGGATGTCCATTTCCATCCCGAAAGGGTAGTAGTCAATGTCTCCTTCATCATTCAAATTTCACACTAGACAATACTTGTTCCAAGCCTTGCATCATATCTCTTTTTTTCTTTCCTGGAGCAAATACAAAAGCATCTAAAAACAGCAATTCATTTCTGGCTTCATTATGAATCATATAACTAACAAAGGCACCACCCATCATGTCTACATTATCACTCATTTCCCAAATCCCCTTTAAGCGTAAAGCAAATTTATCATCTACAGATTTATTCTCATGGTACAGTGGCAAATTAACATCATTTACCCTCATATAAGAACCATCTATTTCTCCTGACTCTATATATTTTTTACCTAAGGAATCTCTCAATATTTTGACGCCCTCTGGCTGGAGTTGACTGATGTCCTTATATGCTAGTTTATGGATAAGGATATTGGTATGAACGTGGCTTGCCTTTTCTAATTTTCTAATCCACATGAAGTTATTTTCTTTATCATCTAATGCTAGCGTATAATCTCCAGGGATAGAGATATTAGCACCAAAAGATTCTTTAATATTATTAATAAGGCTTCCATTTTTTCCACTATAAAAGGTTCGTCCTTTTAGGATAGATTCATCATTTTTTCTAATCAATTCTGCGATGGAACTACTTTTGGTTTTAATACTATTTACAATCGCTTCTTCTCCTTCTGAATAAAAGAACAAGACGGTTTGGTTGAGTGCCCATCTACCCCTGCTGACTTTTATTTCAGATTTCTCCTCAGATTCCTTCATTTTGAGAATGTTTTCTTCTCCTACGATATCTTTTACGGCTGCGGCAGTATAAGAATTAGCTAGGCTCATGTCAGCTAGATATAGCATTGTTCTGAATCGTAACCTGTCTGTATCTTCATTGATTTCTTCCTGTGTGAAATGCTGCAAATCAAATATAGGTTCAGGTTGAGGCAATACAGGATATGCTGCGGCCAAGTAAAACCTTAATGTATCGCCAATTGGTCCATCCCACATATCTTGGTCTGCTACAACGATAATTCTATTAATACCTCCAAATGACTGTGGTGAACCACTCATCATAGCAGAGTTACAACTAGTGTATATTATTGTCATTACTAATAGTAACATGCCATAAATTACACTGCTGATCTTATTCTTATATAATGTCATATTTTTCTATTTCTAAATTTTTGAAAAGGAATTCAGGGTATGTTAGACTTATTTTGTTGAAGTCTCTACTTTCAATGATGCTAAGATCGTATTTTTTGTTGCTTATGGTATCGTTAATAATATAAAATTGCCTGCGGAATATCTTTTCCACAGGCAATTTTAGCTAAAAGCAGTAATTATTACATTCAAGTTACATTTAATGTAAACTCAAATGCACTTTTATTAAAGATCTCTAATCATCAGTACTCGTCCTGATTTCACTCTTTTAGGAGAAGCTATATTGTTATCATATAATATATCATCTATGGAAACCCCTGGAAACTTATTAGCAATATCTTTAATAGATTCTCCTTTTCTTATGGAGTAATAAAGATATCCTTTGATTTCTTCATCGCTATCAGAATCAGGATTAGCTCCTTTTCTTAATTTAGTATTCAATTTTTTCAAAGATTCTGTCCTCGTGGTTTTTTCTGCTACGGAACGAACCTTAGTCAAATCAACTTGGCTCAATTCTTTGAATATTCTAGGACGTTTTAGGTAAGGAACTCTTTCCATTATTTTTAATACTTGTCCATCTCTCAATTGACTCGTAGTAAGATTATTCCATTCTTTGATATTATCCGCTTTGCAATTGAAGTTTTTTGCAATTTGCTCTAGGCTTTCTCCTGAATATGCAGTATAAGATGTTTCTACTGTTTGGAAAGATACATCATGTCCTACGTCAGGGTTTTTAGGATAATTTTTAGCATCTAAGATTCTGTACTCTGGATGTATATGTCTCACGAAAGAGCCCATACTATGATAAGGAAGTATCAAATAATTTCCTACAGAGCTAGATTGTATCACATCATTGTTATAAGAAGGATTTAATTCTCTGATGATTTGAAGTGGAAGTTTTGTCGCAGATGCTATTTCCTGAAAAGTGATTCGCTCGTAAATTTTGGTTGTTTCAGTTACCTGCAGCTCGTAAGCTGCCTGTATGGGATGTAAACCATGTTCATTGTGATAGTGTGCAATATAAGTTGCTGCTATAAATCCAGGAACATAACTTCTCGTTTCTCTAGGTAGGTATTTTTGTATTTTCCAAAAGTTCTTACTTCTTGCTTTTTTCATCGCACGATTTACTCTACTTGGTCCTGCATTATATGCTGCTAATGCCAATGCCCAATCTCCATATCTTTTATGTAGATCTTTTAGTAATCTTGCAGCAGCATCAGATGATTTATGTGGATCTTTTCTTTCATCTACAGCATTATTGATTTTCAAGCCATAAGCCTTGCCTGTAGCAGGCATAAATTGCCATAATCCTACTGCACCTGCTCTAGATACTGCGTGTGGTTTCAATGCAGATTCTAATATAGGAAGATGTTTTAAATCTGAAGGAAGTCCATGTTTGCTTAAATAATCTTCGAAAATAGGGAAGTATATAGAACATTTTCCTAACATCACTTCCGTGGACTCATGCCTTTTGATGGCATAGGTATTCACAAAACCTCTCACTCCTGATGAAAAACGAGGTGGAACGGCATTGTTTGTCATCTGTGACAATCGCTGTTTTATCGTTTCATTATTAAAGGATGGATAAACCTCCGGATAGGTGGCATAAGGAGGAGGTGTATTTACTACACCATTGCTAGTCTGTGTTTTGTTATGTTGTGGATAACTGGTGCTTTGAGCAATGGCATCCATATTCCATAGTAT
>JBNMOV010000428.1:0-4415 GCA_051275765.1 Maribacter sp.
GTGATGCAGCTGTGGCTGGTCAAGGCGTAGTTTATGAAACTGTGCAAATGAGTAAGCTGAAAGGCTATAAAGTGGGTGGAACGATTCATTTTGTAATAAATAATCAGATTGGTTTTACGACTGATTTTGATGATGCTCGCTCTTCTACTTATTCTACTGCTGCTGCTGCTGTGGTACAAGCTCCTGTTTTCCATGTAAATGGAGATGATGCGGAAGCTGTGATTTTCGTAGCTGAATTAGCCATGGAATATCGTCAGAAGTTTAATGCTGATGTATTCATTGATATGGTTTGCTATCGTAAGCATGGACATAATGAAGCAGATGATCCAGAATTTACGCAGCCAGAGATGTATAAGTTCATCAAGAGTCATAGCAATCCTCGTGAATTATATGCAGCTAAACTAAGTGAAAAAGGAGAGTTAGAAAAGGAGTTGGCAGAGAATATGAGAAAGGAATTCAATGACTTGCTCCAAGCTAGATTGGAATTAGCCAAGGAAAAAGAATTGCCTTATGCTTATCAAAAATCTGAGAACGCATGGAGAGAACTCAAAAAGGGTGTTCAAGATCCTGCGGAATTTTTTCCTTCTCCTGTAACAGGAATTAAAAAAGAAATGCTGGATAAACTCATCAATCACTTGATGACAATTCCAGAAGGCTTCACACCAAATAGAAAGATACTTAGATTACTAAAAGGTAAGCAGAAGTTACTTGATCAAGGTAAACTGGATTGGGCGATGGCTGAATTATTGGCTTATGGTTCTATTCTTTTGGAAGGTAAGGATATCAGAATGAGTGGACAAGATGTGAAGCGAGGAACGTTTTCACATCGTCATGCTGTATTGAATGATGCTAAGACGTATGAAGAGTATAATCGTCTAAGCAATATGTCTGAAGATCAAGGTGAATATCGTATTTTCAATTCCTTGTTATCTGAATTTGCAGTGCTTGGTTTTGAATATGGATATTCTATCGCTGCACCTCATAACTTAGTAGTTTGGGAAGCACAGTTTGGAGATTTCTATAATGGTGCACAAACCATCGTAGATCAATATATTTCTGCTGCTGAATCCAAATGGGGACGTATGAGTGGATTGGTGATGTTACTTCCTCATGGATATGAAGGACAAGGACCAGAACATTCATCTACCAGAATGGAGCGTTTCTTACAGATGTGTGCAGAGTTTAACATGACTGTTGCCAATGTGAGTACTCCTGCTAATTTCTTCCATATTATCAGAAGGCAATTGGCTAGACCTTATAGAAAGCCGTTGATCATTACGTCGCCTAAAAAACTGCTTCGTTATGATAAATGTGTGTCTGACCTCATCGCATTCGATGAAGCTGAAAACTTCTATGAAGTGTATGATGACACAGATGTAACAACAAAGGCTAAAGCGAAAAAAGTCAAGCGTGTTCTTTTCTGTACTGGTAAGATCTATTATGATTTATTGGAAAGAAAGGAAGCTGATAAGCGTAATGATGTCGCTATCGTTCGTGTGGAACAATTATATCCTTTCCCTAAGGATCAGATGAATGCTTTAGTGAATGACAAATATAAGAGTGCTGAAAAATTTTGGGTACAAGAAGAACCTTCTAATATGGGAGCTTGGCAATATATATTAGCATTCTATAGAAATTATAACATCGAGCTTATTGGTAGAAAATCTTCTGCTTCTCCTGCTACAGGATATAAGAAGCAGCATGATGCGGAGCAATTGAGTATTGTGGACAGATCGTTTGCGTAGTTATTAATGATTGATTGTTGATTAAAACGCCCCAAATCTCTTTGAGATTTGGGGCGTTTTTTATTGGTAAAGTTTTGAAATTAAATTGAATTTAGAATACTTAATGATTCTTCGGCCTTTTTAACTTCACGTTCCATCGTCTTAAAATTCATTTCTTCAAAAGCAGTCGAATAATTCATCCATTTTTTCTTTTCAATTAAAGATTTTTCTAAATCTCTATTACAATTAGAAATCAAATAATCTTTAATTACCTTATTATCTGAATCATTTCTCAAAGACTTCGTCCTCAAAAATAATTCTGTCATTTTCCTCCATTCTATGGCTTCTGTTTCTATTAATTTATCTAGGCACCATGACAATTCACTCTGGTATCTTTCGTTATCTAAATCATCCTTTCTAAAATAGAATAAATCATAAATATTTCTTTGGATAGAAGAAAAATATCCTGTTGATTTATTTAATCTATTATCAATACTAGTCTGTAATTCTTCCATCAACTCTAAGAAAGTCAACTCGGATCTATTTTCTACAAACTGGTCTTCTGTATGGAATTCATCGCTTTTATTAGAATACTTTGCTGAAAAAACATAAGTTCTTCCTACATTATCTTCCATTCCTCCATTATCTAAAAATGATTGAAGAACAGGTTCTTTTGGAGAACGAGCATTTTCTTGTGTACAGGAAAATATTAAAAAGCAGCTAAATACTGCAAAAAAATAGGATTTAAAATTTTTCATAATTATTTTATTTTTATTGTTTAATTAAACCTCTTGGCAACATACTGCCATATCGACCTCACATTCACCATTGACAGTCTGCTCAAAGTCTTTACCATCAATAGTATAGCTTACTGTATAATCATTTGAAGTTCCACATTCAGTACCATTATATTGATAAGAATAAATTGTCCCCAAAACATTCATATCACACTTATGCGAATATCCTGCAATAGCTAATAGAGGTAAAAAAAGAATGGGAATTAAAATAAATTTCTTTAAATTCATAACATTTAATTTATATTATTTAGTAATAACTTATAGACATGGGAAATCAACTCATCTATCAGTAATCAGACTTCTATTGATTTTATTTTTCTAAATGTAATAATAATAATAATAAGCAAATCCCTATTTAATTTTAGGGCAAACGCATCAAAATATATTAGCTATATTTTTTAGAAACATGGTTCAGGTATGGGTATTATTTATACAAAAAACAGTACATTTTTTATATCCAAGGAGTTGTGACACCTTGAACCATCAATATCAACGGAAATTCAAGGGGTTTTAATCCTTTACTACTAAAAAATGGAGCAATATTCATTGAAATATCTAACGGAACAACCATTTTGGAGCATTATAACTTTTGATGCGTTTGCCCTAATTTAATTTATATTGTTTCAGAATATAAAAAAGCAGCATGATGTAGAGCAATTGAGTATTATGGATAGATCGTTTGCTTAGTTGTTTATTAATGATTGATTGATTGGCGTGATTGATGATTAAAACGCCCCAAATCTCTTTGAGATTTGGGGCGTTTTTTTATTTTTTGTCTGTTAGTTCTTTGTTTACTTTTTGGATAAAATCATCTACTTCTTTCATGATCTTATTGATGGTTTCTTTTCTGATTTTGGGGCTGATGAAATCAAGTATATCATTAAATTTAAAAAAACAGACCCGTTTCCCTTTTTCAAAAAAATAATTGACAAATACAAAACCCCAATTCTGATTCTTTTCGTTTATCCAAAATTCCTTAATATTCTCTTTTACTACTAATCTTATTTTTTCAATATTACCAGTATCTATCTTATTGCTTTTCATGGTAAGCAAAAAACAATCGCCACTATCACATTCAAAAATATAGGACAGACCATCTTTTTCAAATTCAATCTCTAATATTCCTGCATTTTTAGAAATGATCTCCTTATTAAATTCTTGAATTATATTGTAATTTCTGTATTCAATTTCTTTTTGAAGTTCCTCCCAAAAAGAAATTACAGTAGGCTTATGAAAACTATCTTTATTGTTAATCATTTGTTTGAATGCTCCAAGGTTTTCTTCATTTTTACCTATAACTTCCATCATTTTTTCTTGATGCTCAGTAGTTACATTTTTATTCGTCATCTTCTTTATTAATTTTAAATATTGTGAAATAGATTCTCTTAAATAAGGACTAGAAACAGTAAGTGGAAGGCATTTTTCTAGCCAAGGTAGAATATCATTCTGATAAGAAATACAACTGCCTTTCAATGCTGTCTTGCCTTTTTCAACATTCTTTTCTGAATCATTAGAGTGTTCTACAAAAACATATTTACCTAAACTTTCATTACTTGGTTTTCTTCCAAAAGGAGTTAAATAAAATACGGTAATATCCTTGAAACCTTCTTCAATTAGAATATTCGTATAGCCCTCTATTTGCCCTCTATCTTCATGATTACTATCTCCTGCCCAGATTTTATTCTCAATCATCAAGGCCTTCTTCTCTTTCCTGTTTCGTACTAGAATATCCATGTTTTGATACTCTTTCTTATCATATTCATTTGGTAAAACTTTGAGGTCTTTTGTATCTCCCAAATCAATTCCATACTCTTTCAAAAATAATTTTAGAAAAACATCTCCTTTTTGATGAGAGGCTTTAGGATTGAGTAAATGAGATAAAAAACGGGAGTGT
>JBNMOV010000429.1:0-4406 GCA_051275765.1 Maribacter sp.
AAATCGTTGCATAGCCGTAGCTACGGAACTATTTTTTGTGTTTTTTAGAAGGAAAAAGAACAGGCATAACTGCTCAGGTTATTGAATTCGTTTCACTAAGGGCTTTCATAGTGCCAATTGTAATTTCTGTATCGTCTGTATAATCCCATGGATGATAATTTTTAACGAAAGGATCTATTTTATCAGAAGGAACTTTAATACTTGATCTAGCATTGATAAAACGAGTAAAATCTACGTTTTTTCTTATCCAGGTTCTATCTTGAAATTCCACTCCTGCACCAAATGCATCACCAATAGCTGTTCCTATAAGAAAATTTTGTAAATTCATGTTGTATTGTAAATTATCAAGAATACTCTTTGTCAATTTTTAAAGATACATTGAAGATGAAGAAAAATATATTAATCATTATAATAATTGCTGTATTATGCCTTATTTTTTATGGCATATTTAGTGGAGATGAATTTGGAGAAGGAAAGGAGTATGATATTATAAAAACAGAAACGCTTCAATCAAAACAGGAAATCCAAGAAGGAGATATAATTTTTCAAACGTCTAAATCGAGTCAAAGTCAAGCGATACAATTGGCGACTGATTCGAAGTATAGTCATATGGGAATTATTTTTGAAAAGGATGGAAAGCAATTCGTTTATGAAGCTATCCAATCCGTTCAATTTACAGCTTTGGATAAGTGGATAAAAAGAGGGGAGAATAAGCATTATGTGATCAAGCGACTTAAAAATTCGGATAATTTTTTGACTCTAAATATTTTAGAAAAAATGAAATTAATAGGGAAAAGATTTGAAGGAAAAAAATATGATATTTATTTTGAATGGTCTGATGAAGCGATATATTGTTCAGAGTTGGTTTGGAAAATATACAAGGAAGCTTTAGGGATAGAAATAGGAAAGTTGGAGAAACTTTCTGACTTTGATTTAAGCCATGATGTAGTAAAAGAAAAAATGATAGAACGATATGGAAATAATATTCCTGATACAGAACAATTTATTTCTCCTGCTGCCATGTTTAATTCTAGAAAATTATTCACAATAGAGAATGAAAAGTAAAGATAAAGCAGCATTTTCCTGCAACTCTTTAGTATGAAAAAATAAGTATTAGGAATTATTTTAAAACTAGAAAAAGAACATCAAGATAGTATTTTAAAGTTTATTGGTCTCAAAAAAATTAAACCCCCAGTACTGAAAAGTACTGGGGGTTTAATGCTGTTAAATTATCGAAAAAATAAGCTGCCAAAGCAAAGGAAGAGTTTATAGACTATTTTTTCGTCTTTAATGAATTATAATATTTAAAAATCTTTACTAATCCATTGGACTTTTTAAAACTCAGTTTATTTTTTTTGGCATAATCTTTTACTTGTTTGGAGCTATCCCCAAATAGAGCTAGAATTGATTTTTTATTTAATGTCATTAAAGAGGTCATCTCCTTTCCATCTTGGTCATATACAAAAAGACTTTGTCTTTTATTTACCGTTTTAGATGTATTCCGATAGCCATCACTGATCGCTTCTGTAAAAACTTTATCATATTGAATCAACAAATGAAATTGACCATCCGTAAGAATTTTATCATATTGAGCAAACAAATTAATTTTTTCATCTATAAGTAATTCATAAAACCCACCCTTGGCGATTCCTTCTTTAGATGTATAATTTAGCATTATGAAATGTTGAGTACCAATAGTAATAGATTTGATGTGCCTCAGACCTAAATCATAAATCGTTTCATCATTTTCCTTTCTAATTTCTACGACATTATCATAATATCTATAGCGAGCCTCTATTTCAACTTGTTCATCATCTTTCGATATAATTACAGATTTTTGCCATTCTTCATCAAGATAAGGCGAGCCTTCTATTCCCGAATTTGAGAAATCTGCATGTCTTTCATTTTCAATAAAACTTAATATATGTCTAAATTGTGCACTTGTTTGTTGAGCAAAAGTGTCTAAACTAATTAAAGAAAAAAGAAAGATAAATAGAAATATTGTCTTTTTCATGTGATTATATTTGAGCGATATTTTAGTTGTAATTATCCAAACAAGATTTATTCATACGACTCCTCTTTTCAACGATTGAATAATCAATAAGATAAGTCTTTTTTGGATAAGATCAAAAAAGAAATTTTTGATCTTATCGCGGCATTTTTAATGCAAGATCCTTTAACAAAACGAATAGAGCGTCAATTTATTATAATCCAATCTTTTAAAAGGATCTTTTAGTTAACTTTACTATCCATTATTCCAAACCAATCTTATCTATTTCCATCTTAAATTCCTCAGCTTTTTTATTCGCAATAAGGAAAGTGATTTCTGATAAATTTTCCATAGGAAAATTAGGCATATCTAATTTTCTACCTCTGAAACTAGGATACATTTCATCCAATGGAATTTCTATGGTTTCCCATTCTCCGGAAGTATCAAATATATAGATATAGGAGTACCAATCATTGGGATTGATTTTTATTCTGAACTGGCATTGTTTGCCATCACCTTTCAGGCGAATGACTGCTTTTGTTTGTCCAGACATTTTTTTCTGCTCGAAAATATGTCTAATAGAAGTAAAACCACCATTATTATCAAGAGAAACTGTTCCTTCAAAAACAGCATTTCCTTTTTTATTGATGCTGATTTTTCCTTTGGAAAGTCCACCCATCACACCATCATTCATCACATACCAACCATCTAATGAACTGTCTGTATCAAAATCGAAAATGACCATATGCGAAGCGGATAATAATAAAATAATAAGAGCTAAATATTTCATATTATCCTAACAGAGTCATGACAGAATGGTTCACGTTACTTAGAGGTGTTTGATTAATCTTTGGTTCAAAATCCATTAAATAAGCGCTTATATACTGCTTGACATGCACCGCTTTTCTAATAGATGATTTTCATAGATTAAAATAAAAAACGCGATTCTAGTTGTAACTTAGGTATCGTTTTTTATTTTTGTGGAATACAACTAAATTCTATAGTATGAATATTGATTTTTCAGGAAAAAAGGCATTGGTAAGAGTAGATTTTAATGTGCCTTTGAATAAGGAAACATTAGCCGTTACAGATGATACTAGAATCAGACGTGCATTGCCTACGCTTACACATATATTAGAGGAAGGAGGTGCTGTGATTTTGATGTCGCATCTAGGTCGACCTCAAAAATCATTGAAAGAAGATGGTTCTATTGATGTAGAACGTTTTTCATTGAAGAATATAGTAGGGATACTTACGGATCTCATTGGCGTGGAAGTCCAATTTTGCGATGAAACAGTAGGAAATAAGGCGATGACAATGGCAACGAATCTGAAAAGAGGACAGGTCATGTTGCTAGAAAATACTCGTTTTCATACAGAAGAAAAGAATGGAGATAAGGCTTTTGCTGAACAACTTGCAGGATTGGGAGATGTGTATGTGAATGATGCTTTTGGTACAGCACATCGTGCTCACGCTTCTACGACTACTGTGGCAGAGTTTTTTGAGGAAGGACAGAAATGCTTTGGTCTTTTGATGGAAAATGAACTGACGAATGCAGCTAAAGTAACGGATAGTCCGGAACGTCCTTTTGTGGCAATCGTAGGAGGAGCAAAGGTATCTGATAAGATGTTGCTCTTGGATAAACTAGTGGATCAAGTCGATACTTTGATCATTGGCGGCGGAATGGCTTATACTTTTATGAAAGCTAGAGGCGGACAGATTGGTAATTCGCTCTGTGAAGATGATAGATTGGAATTGGCGACTGAATTGGTAAAAAAGGCGAAAGAGAAGGGTGTGAATTTACTATTGCCAGCTGATTCTATCGTAGCAGAGGAGTTTTCTAATGATGCCAAATTCAAAGTAACGCCTTCAGATATGGTTCCTGATGGCTGGATGGGCTTGGATATTGGAATGTATGCACAAAATGAATTTCGTACTGCGATCAGCGAAGCCAAGACGATTCTTTGGAATGGTCCAATGGGCGTATTTGAAATGTCTAATTTTGCGAATGGAACGAAACTCGTTGCTCAAGCTGTAGCAGCTGCGACGAAGGAAGGTGCATTTTCATTGGTTGGTGGTGGAGATTCTGTGGCTGCTGTAAATCAGTTAGGATTATCTAAGGAAGTAAGTTATGTATCTACTGGTGGTGGAGCGATGTTGGAATTGTTGGAAGGAAAAGAATTGCCAGGTGTGAAGGCGATTTCTTCTTCAGTTGATAATGAATAGTGATTAGTTAGTAAGAAAATAATAGATAAAATATGAACGTCGAGTGCCTTGCTCGGCGTTTTTTATTAGATAAAATAAGAATACTTCTAATATAAGTGAAACGAATTCAATAACCTGAGCCATTATGCTTGTTCTTTTTCCTTCTAAAAAACACAAAAAATAGTTCCGTAGCTACGGCTATGCAACGATT
>JBNMOV010000430.1:0-4392 GCA_051275765.1 Maribacter sp.
CAGGATATAGAAAAGGTGGTGTAGCGGATTATCTCAGAAAAAAGGAGGATTACGATATTATCAATAGCCCTTTAGATGCTTTTGAAGAAAAAAGTTCTTTAGCAGATATGATTTCGTTACAGATTGGTGTTTCGTTAAGTTTTTGAGATTATTGAACTATTACTAATATGGTGCATCCGTATATATTTCTACGTCTTGCCTTTCGCTCAATTCTTCTGGCAAAAAAGAGGTACTGATAAGGTGTATCTCTTCCAACAAAGGTAAGTCAGCTATCGCTGGATGGATAAATTCAATAGGTTGTCTTCTTAAATCTAGTCGTCTCAACTGTTGAAACTGAGTAATATTTTCATTAATTTCCTTGAGTTCTCCATCTTGCCATGTGAGTTCTTGGATGTTGGAATAAGTATACAAGCAGACAGGAAAAGTTATCAATGTATTGTATGGAATCCTTAGATTATCCTTTTTGTAGAATGTGCTCACTACCCTATTCGCAACAATTTCATGTTCTAATAAAATAGATAATATCCTACCTCTTAAAATATCTTCTTTGGATAATTGCGAGAGATTACGCAAAGTGACGTATTTAGATTCTAGAGAATGTAAAATTTCATAAACTTCCCAGAGCCATAACAAATCTTCTTCGTCCAAAGACAAACCAACCATCATCTGAAAAGCCAAATCATGGTTTCTGATGTCCTTGCTTTCCCAAAGTCGCAATAAATTTTCTTTAACCTTAGTATTCAACATTAGTGAAACGTATTTAATAAATTGAGCAGAAATGGATAGTAATTTTTTCTTCTAAAATATTCAGAAAATCGTTGCATAGCCGTAGCTACGGAACTATTTTTTGTGTTTTTTAGAAGAGAAAAGAACAGGCATAACTGCTCAGGTTATTGAATTCGTTTCACTTATTGCCAGCGTCCCATTAATCTATCCCAATATTTCTGTGGAAAACTGGGATATTTATCATAATATTCAGCTAGTATCTCTGGCAGCTTTGTTAAGTTATCAAACATACCTCCCCCAGCTTCTTTTTCTTTTTCAATAAGAACTAATTCGCCCTTGATGTTTTTCAATTCATATTTTACAAAAAAACGATCTTCTTCTTTTACTTCATTAATAAAATTATCCGCAGTTCCCCATCTAAGATCTATCCATTCCAAGCTTGTAGAATCTTGATTATGCCTTAGAGCAAAATATCCATTAGAAAATCGTTTTAGAATGGCGACGTGTTTGTCATTTTCGTATCCTTTGATTAAATGATGATTTTTAGGAATTTCAGTAAACTTAGTAATCCTGCGTTGGGGATCTAATCTGGAATATGCTCCTACCAAAAAAGAAGTATCCTTCTCTACCGTTGTAGACCAAAGTATATTATTAGCGATAGTAGGACTAGTCGTGTAGCGTTCGTAAGATATGTCTTGGTTCGTCATCGTATTTCTTACCACTTCGTTCATATTAGTTTTATTATAAACGGTGAATAAAAGATACAAACTACTGACGATAATACCTGCCCAATTAATGATACGCCGAGCACTAGATGTTCTCCTCATCATGATTATAAATAATGCAGAAAGACATAATGGAATCGTATAAATCGGATCTACTACGGAGACGGAACCTATTGCAAATCTAGCATTAGAAAATGGCATGAGTAGTTGCGTTCCATAATTGGTAAAAGCATCTAATATAATATGTGTAATAAATGCCCAAAAGAACAACCAATACCAGTTCATATAACTTGGATCTTCAAATTCTGATGGCTTTTTGAATATATATTTCAAGATAGGAATACTCAACACTAAGAATATCCCAATAGTTATTCCCATTCCTATATATGCCTGTTCCTTGACAGCTGCATATATAGCTGCTGCCATAAGAACAGAAATCATAATGAGAGGAATGACTCCTATACTTGCCCTGTATTTTTTACTCTTGTGTATTTCTTTTTTAAAAAAGAAATAAGTAATTCCTGCAAATAATAATGGAGCCACGACGGAAAAGAACAAGCTGTGTGAAATTCCTCGATGAAAATCCAATGCCTGTATTTCTGAAAGAAATGGATTAGCAATAATATCTAAATCTGGAATAGTGCCAGCTACTGCTCCTATAGCCAATGCACGGTTTCCTATTTTTTTTCCTAATACCGCTTCTCCTACGGCTGCTCCTAAAACAATTTGAGATAATGAATCCATTATTATTTAGATGTTATATACTAGACGCTAGATTATTAGGCACTAGATGTTATATGATTCCTACTTAATTATTTAACAAACCTCCCATCTAAGTATTTAAACTTCAATGGTTTCTTTCATTTAATAAAATGACTACCTTTGACGATTGGTAAAATTAACTATTTTAACGAATCCTCATATTACTTTATTAAATAGAGTTCATAATTAAACTTTGATTCACCCATCAGAGCTATCTACTCTAGTAAAAAACTATTATTTATGAATTTTGACGATTTTGAATACATCAGACCAGAAATAGAATTCCTTTCTATTCGGTTTAATGATTTAGTAGAACAATTCGAAGAAGCAAAAAGCAAAGAAGAGCAAGCAAGGTTAATAGATGAGATTGGCGAATTGCGTACAGAGTTTGACTCTATGTATAATATTTGTAGTATCAGACATACTATAAATACTAAGGATGAATTCTACGAAAAAGAAAATGAGTACTTTGACCAAAATTCTCCTAAGTACCAAGAATTGGTCACTAAGTATTACAAGGCATTATTAAAATCTCCTTATAGAAAAGAACTGGAAGCTGAAAAAGGGACATTGCTTTTTTCTATTGCTGATTTGAGTACAAAAACTTTTGAGCCAAACATCCTAGAGGATTTACAGGAAGAAAATAGACTAAAAAGTGCATACACTAAAATAAAAGCACAGGCTAAGATCGAATTCAGAGCTAAGGAATATAATCTTTCTTCTATCATCAAATTCCATGATAGCGAAGATCGAAATACTCGAAAAGAATCTTTGGATGCGAAATGGAAATTCTATTCTGACAATGCAGAAAAGATAGAAGATATTTATGACCAATTGGTCAAGCTCCGTACTAAAATTGCTAAAAAACTAGGTTATAAGAACTTTATAGAATTGGGTTATGCTCGTATGCTTCGTTCTGATTATAATGCAGAAATGGTGGCTAATTATAGAAAGCAAATTTTGGAGCAGGTTGTTCCTATCGCTTCTGAACTAGCAGAACGCCAACGCAAAAGATTAGGATTGGATGAGTTATTATATCATGATGAAGCATTCAAGTTCAAAACAGGAAATGCAGCTCCTCAAGGTCCACCAGAATGGATAGTGGATCATGCTAAGACGATGTACAAGGAATTATCTAATGAAACGGATGAGTTCTTCTCTTTCATGAATGATAATAATTTGATGGATTTGGTCTCCAAAGATGGTAAAGCTACTGGAGGATATTGCACATTCATTAAGAAGCATAAGTCGCCATTTATCTTTTCTAATTTCAATGGCACGAGCCACGACATTGATGTATTGACACATGAGGCTGGTCATGCTTTCCAAGTATATGAAAGTCGAAACATGGAAGTAATGGAATATCACTGGCCTACTTATGAGGCTTGTGAAATTCATTCCATGAGTATGGAATTCTTTACTTGGCCTTGGATGAATTTATTCTTTGAGGAAGATGTAGATAAGTATAAATTCAGTCATTTAGCTGGAAGTATTCAGTTTTTGCCTTATGGCGTAGCTGTAGATGAATTCCAACATGTAGTATATGAAAATCCAGAAATGACTCCTGCTGAAAGGAATCAGACTTGGGTAAAAATACAAAAGAAATATCAGCCACATAGAAACTATGACGAAAACGAATATCTAAATAATGGTGGTTTCTGGCAATGTCAAGGGCATATCTTTGAAATGCCATTCTACTACATTGATTATACTTTGGCTCAGGTTTGTGCTTTCCAGTTCTGGAAGCGCGATCAAGAAAACCATGAAGATGCATGGGCTGATTATGTGAAGCTTTGTAAAGCTGGAGGTAGCCAATCTTTCTTGAACTTAGTAGATTATGCAAATCTTCGTTCTCCATTCGAGGATGGATGTGTGGAATCTGTAGTAGGTATCATTAAGGATTATCTAAATGATGTGGATGATTCGAAGTGGTAGGATTTAGCTGATTAACATATTCGCTAGTTGGCGTATTGACTGCTAAAGGTTATGAATAATAAAAAACACCCAATTCCTTGCGGAATTGGGTGTTTTTTATTTGAATCAAGTTGAGTAATACGCAATTGAATAATACCTTTCGTATATAAATGGACTCATTCGCAAGATTACTTCGTTACAAATACTCGTCGTAGCTATGGCTACGACTGTGTTTTGTGCCTCGTTATCTCACTAATGAGTAAAC
>JBNMOV010000431.1:0-4386 GCA_051275765.1 Maribacter sp.
TTTTTGCACTATGCTGCGTTGGCAAAAACCTTATTACGCTAAGGCGTAACGCGACTTTTACCGCCTTGCCTAGCACAAAAATATCTTATCAATTCCAGACACTTATTTATTCGCCATCCCTAAGTAATTCGATAAATTTGACTTAGTAAAATTAGATTAGCAAGAAGCCAATGAAATTTACTTATTTGATCTAATGATGATAAATATAGATAGGACTTTAACGATACTGAGAATTAATTGGTTTTCGGATTGTTAAAAATTCATAGCTTCTGAAAATCAAGCAATTGCTACTAACGTTGGTCTGTAAAGCGAATACCGCTAGGTATAATACAAATTTGATGTGGTTGAAAGATGAAGTGATCACTATAGATTATGAATCAAGCCTGATAGTTCAAGAATTAGTTGAAAATAAAAATCTAATAGAAGATAATAGAATACTACAAAACTTGAAACTTAATCCTCTTTATAAAGAAATGACAGAGGAATCTATTAATGAATTTATTAAAAAGCTTGAAAGGCTTTCTATCAATGAAGTCATTGCTGGAATTCCTTCAAACCTTTTGGAAGAGGATGTGATTAACGCACTTCTAAAAGGTATTGAAAAAATAATAAGAATAATTGGTTCTTAAAGGAAATAATGAACAAATTAAAATCAATTAAAATTGAAACAGAGGAAGAACGTAAAAAAAGAGTCAATAAAAATCAAGCAGAATTTAAAAGAAAATTTAAAGAAAACTCCAAAGATAGTATTGGCTAGCTATTAATAACTGGACATGATAATTTAAGAACGAATAACAACTATCTGCCCTTAAATAAATTTGAAGACGTATTGAGTACTGTATTTAGTTGCTAAATAGCAGCTTTTTTTTAATTTATAGGAACTTATCTCAATTGATTTGGCTTTTAAATAGGCATACAATGAGGATTTTTATATTTTTGTGCGAGTTTAGCAAAAATACATTGGAAGTAATCATTTCCAATACACATAAAAGATTGTATATCAGTATATGAAATTATCTAATTTTAATTTTGACCTGCCAGAAGAACTTGTAGCCAAATACCCGGCTAAAGAAAGAGATGAATCACGATTAATGGTGGTACATAAAGATACTGGTAAAATAGAACATAAGATTTTTAAGGAACTCATCCACTATTTTAAAGAGGATGATACCTTAATTTTTAACAATACAATGGTATTTCCTGCTCGTCTATTTGGAAAGAAGGAAAAGACAGGAGCAAAGATCGAAGTATTCTTATTGAGAGAATTGAATCATAGTGCTCGTCTTTGGGATGTATTAGTAGATCCTGCTCGTAAGATTAGAGTAGGTAATAAGTTGTATTTTACGGATGTAGAAGGATCTGAGGTTTTGATAGCAGAGGTAGTAGATAATACGACTTCTAGAGGACGTACTATCCGTTTCTTATTCGAAGGTACAGATGAGGAATTCAATGCTGAGTTATTCAGATTAGGAAAAACTCCACTACCTAAATACATCGATAGAGAGGTAGAAGCGATGGACAGAGAGCGTTATCAGACGATCTACGCTAAGGAATTTGGTGCAGTAGCTGCTCCTACAGCGGGACTTCACTTCAGCCATAATTTGATGAAGCGTTTCGAATTACTAGGGGTGAGTTCTGCTGAAATCACATTGCATATTGGTCTTGGAACTTTCCGAAATATAGAAGTAGAAGACTTGTCTAAGCACAAGATGGATGCTGAATATTTCAAGATAGGACAGGATGCTGTGGATACCGTGAATAAAGCGAAGAAAGGTAAGCGTAGAATATGTGCTGTTGGTACGACAAGTATGCGTTCAATAGAATCTGCAGTTTCTGCTGGAAACCTATTGAAACCTGCTGAAGGATGGACAAATAAGTTCATTTATCCTCCATACGATTTCAGCATAGCCAATGCAATGGTTACGAACTTTCACTTACCTAAGTCTAGTCTAATGATTATGATTTGTGCATTTGGTGGTTATGACTTGATGATGGATGCATACCAACAAGCGATTAAAGAAAAATACCGTTTCTTCAGTTATGGAGATGCGATGTTGATCATATAATAGATGGTTAGATATAGAGATATTAAGATTTATAGATAATCATAATAAAATTGAAGCGAGGTTACATAAGTATGTAACCTCGCTTCTTATATGGAATCTTATTTCAAATATGAATAAGTATTACAATCTTGAAATCTTAATATCTCTACATCTAACTATCTTAATTTACCTATCTTTGCCAAAATTTTTGAAGAATGAGTAAGAACGAAGTTGTAATAAAGAAGGATATTACCATTACGGTAGGAATGAATGCGGATAACGTTCCTGTGAAGATGGAATGGAAGGCAGATGATTCAAAAAAGGATACCTTAGAATGTAAAGCAATGCTATTATCCCTTTTCGAAAAGGATAGCTTAGATACATTGAGAGTAGATCTTTGGACGACAGATATGCAAGTGTTTGAAATGGATAGATTCATGTTTCAAACCATGAGAGGATTGGCAGAAACGTATATGCGTGCTACGAATAATAATGAGTTGGCTAGTGAGATGCAGTCATTCGTTACGTATTTTGGAGAGAAGACGGAGATCATTCCAAAGGACGAGAAGTAATACCAATTTGAATTATAAATGTCGCATATAATTGGATAAATTTAACGACTTACTTCGTTACAAATACTCGCCATAGCTACGGCTGTGTATGCGTTTTGTGCCTCGTACTTCATCAAATTTATTACCAAATCCAATGCGACTTTATAAATGCAGATTGGTATAAGAAATACTAAATTTACTTAGCACACATAAAAAAAGCATTCCTGCGAAGTAGGAATGCTTTTTTTATTAAAAATAATCTCAAAATATTAATTTCTCGAAATCTCTATATCTAATTATTATCTGTAAGAACGATTTCTGTACCTAGAAAACTTTCTATTTTAGCAAGAATATCTCTAGTAGGCGTAACTCGATTCGCTTCTATTTTGACAAGAATATCTTCCTTTAGTCCGCTAATATAAGCTAAGGTAGAAATAGAAATTTCTCGATCTTCACGAGCCATACGTATTTGATCTCCCATACTCAATAATGGAGGAGCGATACCTTTGGTTACAAAATCACCTTGCTGTGCAGTTAATAATTCGACTGCTTCCTGATAGGTGTAAGTTTTCTGTTCGTTTATTTCTGTTTGTGCAGAAAGGCTAAAAGAACCTAATAGACAAAAAAGTAATAAAAAAAGACTTGACTTATTCATATCTAATGTGTTGTATATAATATAAAGTTATCAAATGTTGTGCCGATAATTCTGTTACAGTAATATTTTAACAAATAACTAAGTTGAATAAAAGACAACTTAGTTATTTATTAAAATCAAACTCCTAATAAACGCTAAATATTGTCTAAAACAATCTCTATTCCTAGCGTTTCTTCTATATCTACAATAATGTCCCGAGTAGGTACAGCCATTCCTTTTTCTATAGTTGCCAGATTTTCTTTACTCAATCCTATGGCTTGAGCAAGGTCTTGTTGACTGATTTCCATGCTCATACGAGCTTTTTTAATTTGGAAACCTACATTATCTGGTTTGGTGGGAAAGCTCTCTGTTTTTCCACAGCTTGCCATACCTATTGCAAGTATCAATGCAATAGCGTAAAAAGTAAAAGATCGAATCATAGTTAATTATTATGGTTAAAGAGGCAAAAATATCTAATGTCTAACATCTAAAAGCGAAGTGCTCTAGCATCTAAGGTCTTACTTATCATACTGATTCAGCTTATATCGCTCTATCACGCTTATCAATTTTTTATCGTATTTTCTATCTGTGGCATAACCTGCTTTTTTGAGTCCTCTTGCCCATTTTTTGTAGTCTTTACCATAGTTTTTGAGGTTTTTGTATCTGTCTTTTTGTAGGAATTGGGAATGATTTCTGTAGGATGCCCAGACAGATTCATAACTTCTGAAAAAATCCTTGTGGTGGTCGTCTTTATGATTCGTACAATGTCCTTTTGCACATTTTTTACTAAAGCATTTTACACCAAAATGATTATTATTTTCTCTCGCCAATCGACTGTTTCCTGCCCTACTTTCTATAATGGCTTGTCCTAATGTAATACTGGCAGGAACACCAAATTGAATCATTTCTGTAACGGCGAGATCCTTATATTTTTTGATGTATGCTTCCGTACTTTTCTCTTTCAGATTACTCGCATCCACAGGAGCATATTCATTGATAGACATCGCTGTTCCATTTTCTCCACTCAGTCCGATTTTACTCGCTAATGCCAATGGATTACCCATACTGAAACTAAAAGAAAAATCCTTAGTATATAAGAAAGAGAAAACGAGGAAAACCATTAAAAGTCTGAAAACAGGAATGTTTTTTTGTTCTA
>JBNMOV010000432.1:0-4386 GCA_051275765.1 Maribacter sp.
GCATCAGATAAAAAAGGAGATGGAATTGGATTGGCGACTTGTAAAAGAATTATTAAAGAATACAGTGGAATTCTAAACGTCACCTCAATTATCAATAAAGGGACTTCATTCGAATGCCTTTTAAAGGATCGAAGAGATTCAAAATAGGTTATTTTTTTTTGAATGAACTGTGAATTGAGCGAATTACAAACTCGCTATCACTTGTGATGAAGACAGAGTTTACACCAAATTAGAGGATCACTAGAATAATGTTATTACCTAACATTATTATTCATTTATTTGTACGAAGTATAACTTTAGGATAGGAAAATAATAACTTTGCCATTTTGCGTACTTTATTAATTACCTACTCTCTTAAAAAAGATGAATGTCTAAATTACCAATACAATATCAATTTATTGATTTATCTGATTATGGTAGACTTGCGGCTCGCTGGATTGCCAATGCTTTAAAGAATACTTCAGTCACACCTATTCATGTTACCTCTTATTTTATTATTTCAGGCTTATTAGCAATTGTCTGTATAGTTTATAATTTCAATATAGCAGCAGCATTCTTTTTAATTTTGAAATCCATATTAGATGCTGCTGATGGTGAGTTATCTAGAGTGAAAAATATGCCTTCTTATATTGGTCGTTATTACGATTCTATCGCTGATATTATCTTGAATTTCCTATTTTTACTTACTTTTTGGTGGATTACTGATGGTTCGATTGTGTATATGTTATTGGCATTTGTTGGGATTCAGCTCCAAGGAACGTTATATAATTATTACTATGTTATTTTGCGAAATAGTGTAAATGGAGATGTGACAAGTCGGGTTTTTGAGAATGTAGCACCGAAAGCCATGAAAGGCGAAACACAACGCAGCGTCAATATCTTTTACAAAATTTATGATTTTCTTTATATTACATTTGATAAAACGATTTATCTAATTGATAAAGAAGCCATTAATAGTAAACCTTTTCCAAGATGGTTCATGACATTACTATCTACTTTTGGATTGGGATTTCAATTATTAATAATGAGTGTAATGCTAGTCTTTAATTTGGAAGAGTATGTGATTCCATTTTTTATTGCTTATTCTATTTTGATTCCATTTTTTGTAGGAATTAGACGATTAGTTTTGAATTAAGGGAATAGAAAATAGATAAACCTTGAAATTTTAACGAAGTTGAAAACGTAAAGGGAAAAAACTTCGCTGCCCTTGTAATTATAATTACAAGGGCAGCGAAGTTTTTTAAACTCAAATTAAGATACTTAACAATGCTTATTTTCTTGGATGAATTCCGATTATAAACTTGTTAAAATTGTATACTTTTCTAAATTATTAATGCCCCAATTTTTTAATTCATCTTTAGACCATAAGTCTGGAAAAAATATTCTCCTTTGATATTTTGGGTGCATATATTTTTGCCAATCGCTTCCGCCTGTTGCTTCTACTTTTTTATTTCCACTATTAAGGTATTTTCCTGCGGCATTATAATGTGCCATCACCCAACTTACATTTACCGTATGATCGTAATGTCGCATGGCATTCACCAATTCAAGATTCGTTTGTGCATCTTCTGGCAAAGACTTGAATTTTAGCCATAAATTTCGAGTGTTGTATGTTTTCATGAATACGATAAAATCATCCATGTATCGTTGGTCAAAAAGCTTAATGAGTGTGCTCTTTTCTCCTGTTTTATGGTTTTTACCTGCAGCTCGCCAATATAAATTATCATAGGCATGAGTGAATGGAGTATCTCTGTCTATTGTTTCCCTGCATCTCGTATCTATTAAATTGATTAGCTCTGTCGAAGCAAATTCAATCATTCTATATTGAGCACTTTGAAAACCACTTGCAGGCGTTAATGTATCCCTGAATTTCATATATTGTTCTACTTCCATCCCTTCACCCATAATTTCAAATGAAGAAGAAAGCATGTCAAAATATCTACTTATTCTATATAATCGAGTAGAAAAAAACGCTGCTGTAATATCCTCATTAAACGCTACTTGATGGATCTCCCATAAAATCATCTTAAAGATAAGTTCATTAATCTGATGATACATGATGAAAACCATCTCATCAGGTAAGTTGGTTCTTTGAATTTGGAGATTCAGTAAAGAATCAGTTTGGATGTAATCCCAATAAGTTATCGGTTTGGAGTGTAATAGTCCCCTCAAATGAACATCTAGGTCTTGTCCTAGTGAGTCATACTTGATTTTTAAGTTCTTATAAATTTCTTCATTCATATCAAAATATATTTTTAGTACTCAATTTTAATTCTGGTTAAATTTAATGAAAAAATAGCTTTAGAGAATAGGAAAAATATAACCTATCCGCTTTGACTTGCTAATTTTTCACCACTTTTCATTAAAAAGCCTTGTAATAGCTACGGCTATCACAAGGCTTTTGCCTAATGGAATTTAGTCGTGGATTAATGAAATCTATTAATCTAATTTTACGAAAAATAACCCATTATTATCATTGTTTAATCGTTTTCCTATTTCTATAATTGAATATTGTATTGAGATTCTATTGGTGGAGGGATGAGTTCCGAGTTGTCACCAATCATTTGTCGAATATCAATTTCTATACCTCTGGACATTGTTGTTATTGGAACATCATTACCATTTCCTTCAAACGGATTTTCTGTGGTTTCACCGATACGCTCCATAGTATGAAAAATCCAGGAAACAATAACCGTAAAAGGTACGGTAACCCAAATAAAATAGGTCCCAACATATTCTACTATTCCATGTAGTATAGGACTCGAATGTGTCTTCATATGTGCTTGAATTTCAGATACTACGGACAAGCCTATTTGATCAAATTCATGCATCATCCCTAGTGGCAATAGTATGATAAATATCCACACAAAAAGATAATTTAAAGTTGCAAATTGTCGAGGATATGGAAAGTTTTTAATTCGCTCTACTTTACCCTGCAGCGTAAAAAATTCCGTCAGCATATTTTGCATTTCCATGTGTCGAAAATCTTCGATTAAGCCATCATCCATCAACTTTTTTAATTGACGAGATTGCAGATTCAAACAAGCTCCTTGTTTATTTTTTGTGCTTAGAATTTTTTTCTTTTCAGATTCAGAAACATAACCATCCAGTTCTTCATCTAGCGAATATTTCCATTCTAGTACTTCTAGTTTTGACATCCATTCCTGATCAGATTTATGCAATTTACTTACTTCCCAAGGTTTATGTTGTCTAAGTGCATGCCTAAGACTGGTCATCCAAGCAATATGCCTCATCACCATCTCTTTTCTTATCCTAAATAATTCTCCATCAGTTAAAGGATTTTTAGCATGTTGATTACAAATAAAATCGTTTAACATTAAAGTAAATGATCGAGAACCATTAACAATACCTCCATAAATTTTTCTTGCCTCCCATAATCTATCGTAAGAAGCATTATTTTTAAAACTTACGATAAAGGCAACTGCTGTTCCTACAACACCAATAGGTAACCAAGGTAAATGAAGCCAGTATAATCCTAACCCCTTATACATAAAAACAGGAATGATACCAATAGCTATAAATTTATAAATATCCCTTCTTGTCCATTTTATCATGTTCCATAAGGGGAACTGTCTCTTTGTATACATTTATTGTGATTTAGTATTTTGAATTGTAAAGCTAAATATATCTAGCAATTTTCCACTCGTTTCAATTTTTTAAAAACCATAATTCTCTATTGTATTCAGGAATGATGTCTCTTTTTTTACGATTGAATCTCGTTCCAACTGATATGATATCACATAAGTAATATCAAAAGATGCCCTTATAAACATCTTTTAAATATGCTTGATAATTAGGATTGGACTCTTGTTTGAGAATATTATTTATCCAAGAGATTCTTTCGTGATTGACCAACCTTTAATTTCAACTATTTCCTTGAATTCCAGTTTTCGTGGTTGGTATTTTCTCATTTTATCTGATTATCTCTATTCTCTTAAACGTACTTTTTATTGACATAAAAAGTACCAAAAGGAAGAAGTGAAGCGACTAATACGATGAAGGTTGTTTTGAAATCCCATTTCATACGTGATCGGATGAATAATGCGATGAGAATATATGCAATAAATAATAATCCATGAGGCATCCCTAGTGATTTTACTAAAGAACTATTGTCTGATAAGTACTTGAGAGGGACAGCTACAAACAATAAAAGGATATAAGATAAACCTTCTAGAGAACTGATGATTTTAAACAGCGTTATTGTTTTGCTTTGGCTTTCGCTTTTTGTATTCATTTCCGGTTGCATTTTTTTCATAAGAATAATTGATAATGACTCTATCAACTTGAAACACAAGGTACAAAAATCTGTAATAAGCCATATTTTTTGAACATGATATTATTTTCCTGTTTTCTAAATCCGTTATT
>JBNMOV010000433.1:0-4384 GCA_051275765.1 Maribacter sp.
CACATACAGAAATGTGGACAGGATCAGAGAAATACATTTGTGATATGGAATTGGCTCATGCCTTTCATATGGCTAGGGTTTTAGGAATGCCTTTATTGATAGAGGGCGAACCTGGAACAGGTAAAACAGAATTGCCACTTCAATATTCTAAAGAAAGAGGTTTGGATTTATTCGTTTATCCTGTAGGTTCTAAGAGTACAGTGGAGCAATTTGTTGCTAAATTTGATCATGTGAAATACTTGCGTGATTCTCAAGTTGAGGTATTGAATGCTCAACGAGAGGAAAAAGGAATGGGCAAAAAATTGAGTACAGGAGGAAGAAGTACGGAAAGATTAGATGATTATGTTTTAATGGGTCCTGCTGCAAAGGCATATTCTATGCCTCATTCTGTTTTATTGATTGATGAGATAGATAAAGCTCCTCGTGAGTTTCCTAATGATTTATTGTATGCATTGAGTCATAGGAAATTCGTGATGCCTGAATCTGGCAAAATCATCGAATCCAATGAAAATGATATGCCTACCATCGTGATCACGAGTAATCGGGAACAGGAATTGCCTACTGCTTTCAAGGGACGTTGTATTTATCATTATATTTCCTTCCCTCCTCCAGATACGATGCGTGAAATCATATTCAAGCATTTTCCTAATATCAAAGATGACTTACTACAAAAAAGTATTGGCATCTTTTATCAATTAAGAGAACTTGGATTGGAACGTGCTCCTTCTACTCGAGAATTATTGAATTGGTTGAAATATGTTTCTCATTTCGAACCTAAAGAAGCCATTAAAAAATTAGAAAAATTAGATGGAATCGGTGCATTGATTAAAACGCAAGCAGATCTAGAACGAGTAAAAAGAAGATTCTAAAATTATTGATGATTAAAGTGATTGATGATTCGTGGGGTAGAATGGAACTTAGAACATTGAAATGCTTAATCATCCTTTTTTACAATCATTAATATTTGCAATCATTTAATCATTAGTCACTTTAATCATTAATAATTTTGTTCGAATCATTACCACAACATTTCAGGAGCTTTGACCTTACAGCAGATGTGAGGACTTTATTGCTATTGAGGAAATCAATGGAAAAGGGATTGGTCAATACCTTAGGAGATTTATATGTGGTATTGAAAGGAATTATTGTAAAAAGCCCTAAAGAACTAGGGCCTTATGCTACTGCTTTTTATGCTTATTTTTTGGATATAAAAGTGAGTAAGGATGAAAGCCTAGACAATGCTGTGAGGCGGTCTGATGCTTTTAATGAATGGCTAGATAAACTGAATGAGGAAGAACGATACGACCAAGAAAATAGCATGAAGGATTTTGTGAATAAATTCTTGGACGAAGTGCATCTCACGACTTATGATATAGAACGAGTCATCAAAGGAGAAGATATTCTGCGAGATGATGATCCTAATATGAAGGATGAAAATGAGCAGACGGATTTTGCTAAAAATCCAGAAGTAAATAAAATGGCTGATTATTCTAATCTGAGTTTGGAAGAACTTAGGCGAAGAATGGAACAGGTCGCGAAGCAACAAAAACACAAGCATCAAGGCGGTAGCCATTGGATAGGTCAGTATGGAAATTCTCCTTATGGAAATGGTGGAGCAGCTAAAGGTGGTATAAGAGTTGGTGGTGCTGGAGGTGGAAAAATGGCTCGTGCTGTGATTGGTGATCCTCAGTTTTATCCAGTAGATAAAAAAGGGATTTTAAAGGATGATAATATGGATGCTGCTCTAGCATCATTAAAAGGAATAGAGGAAGAAACGGCTGAGGTAATTTTGGATATTGAGAAAACGATCAATCAAGGATTAAAAGAAGGTGGTTTATTTTTACCTTATGAAAAAGAGAAGGTCAGTCAAAAAATGCAAGTACTGTTATTAATTGATAATGGTGGTTATTCGATGTATCCTTATGTGCAATCTGTACGGAAATTATTTGCTAAAATGAAAACTCGTTTTGCTCATGATTTGAAGGTACATTATTTTCATAATACTATTTATGGTGGCGTATATGAAGATCCTGCAAGACGTAAATTTATTTCTACTAAAAAATTATTATTACTAGATAAAAATTATTCTGTTTTTATTATTGGTGATGCTGCGATGGCTCCTTATGAATTGGATGCTTCGAGTCAGGAGGATTGGAAAAAAATAAAAAAGAAATTTAAACGTATCGCTTGGATGAATCCAATGTCTGAACGTTCTTGGAATTATACGATGACGACGAAGTGGCTCATGCAAATTATTCCAATGTACACGCTTACGCCTGAGGGAATTGAGAAGGCTGTGGTGAAGATGAATAAGGAAAGGAAGCGGAGGTAAGTTTTTTTGATATTCTCCGAACCTGATCGGTCAGACGGCTCGAAGCCGTCTGACCGATTCCCGAAGAAACAGCCACTAGTTCAGGGCATCTCGACATTGCTTAGCTCTTATCCGCAAGCCATCAACAAACAAAATGATTGGTCTGGCTCACTCTTTCGCTCCAAAACAAAAGCCATTCCCCTCATAGAAACAGAACTCCGCACGCTAGCAAAAGGCAATCTATACCAACCTCACTATGCAGAAAACTGCTTCCATTATATCCATGATAATCCAGTGAAAGCGAAATTGGTTAAAAAGTCTGAGGAATGGGAATTTTCTTCTGCTCCAGATTATGCGAATAAAAGAAATGGTAATTTATGTAATATTTAATTGACGGAAATGTTTGAGATTATTTAAATACAAACCATGATCATACATTCAACAAGACTCATTATCAGAACAGCAATAGATACTGACTTCCCTTTTCTTTTATCATTCTACAATAAAAAAGAAAATATGCAATTTATCCAATCAGGAAAACATGATTGGACTTTAGAATCTTTACAGGATAAGTGGAAAAAGATGCATATTTCTAAGCATATAGGATTGAGGACTGTCGTTTTAAAAGATAACAATACCATTATTGGCGAAGCAGGATTATTACAAATTCCTAAAAAAAATGAGACATTTATCGAAATTGGGTATATGATTGATCGTGTCTATTGGAATAATGCTTATGGTTTTGAGATAGCCAATTCTTTGGTTCAATATGCTAAGGATGAAATGCAATTGAAAGAATTAAAAGCAGGGGTCAATTCAAAAAATACCGCTTCTATTAAAATCCTTGAAAAATGTGATTTTAAATTATTTAATAAAATCAAAACTAAAAACGGAGGTATTTATTTTTTATATCGTTTGGTGTTTTGATCGTTATGGAATTAAAATATGACTCTTATGCGATCTCCCACCTTTGGTTTTATTGTTCCTGTACTTTATTACTTGCCTTGCTTTTAAATCAGTTTTACTTTGTTAAAAAGACTGATTTTAGTACGATTCATAGTTCTTATCTTTCTTTGAAAGAAGCGAATGATTATTCATTACGCTATTATAATCAATCTATAAATAATGAAATAGAAACTAAATTAAAACTAAAACCAACATTAAAATATTCTATGTTAGAAGGTCTTAATTCCTTCAATAAAAGTGTAAATGCTTTTTATACTAAAATAGAATATTATCAAAAAGCTATTACTGTTGCTGCATTAATAAAAGACAAAGAAGCTATCAATAATCTAGATGTTCTTAATGAATTAATTGAGCATTCAAGTGATGGGAAATTTTATCATAAAAGAGAATACTATATCATAGATGATACGATTAAAAGTATATTAAAAAATACTTATTGGGCAGATTATGTCATGTCTGAATATCACTATCAAGATTCTATAGAATTACTCATCAATGATTTCAAGGATAGCCTTCTAAATAATTATAGTTCTACCTTTAAAAACTGCCAAAAAGAAATGAAGGTTAGAGATAGAGATATAGAAGAAAATATCGAAAATCTAAATCATTTAATTGAAAAATATTTTTTAATTACTCATAAAGCCCCAACGACAAATCAATTTAAAAAATTATCCTATATCTCATATTTATCAAAATTTGAACAACTAAAATTCGATGTAAGGAAAGTACATAATAATATGATCTCTAACTTAAATAGTCATATTCGTTCTTATGACTATCATAGGAGAAGACTAATCAGACCCAATATTCAAGCAAAGAAAAACTGCGTACAAAAAGGAGAAAAATTTATGGCAGAAGTATCTGTTGTTCAAGTATATAATGAATTTCCCAAGACTACAAAAATTGCTATAAATAGGAAGAAAATCGAACTCAATGCAGAAGGCAGAAGGCGTTTCATAGAAAAAGCTAAAGAATCCGGTACTCAAACACTTAAAATAGAAGCTGCCGTCAAAAATCCTTTTACTGGAGAAAACATGAGAGGAAATACAGTTTTCCAATACAAAGTATTCGATTAAAATATTTCTTCATTTCAAAACTCCATCATCA
>JBNMOV010000434.1:0-4382 GCA_051275765.1 Maribacter sp.
TCGCCATATTCCAAAATAATCTCATCAAAATATTAAACAACTTACTTTACAGTGTACTAAATTTATCCAATTATATGCGACACTTATAATTCAAATTGGTATGATAACTTTATTGTACATAAAAAAAACATGGAGGTAAAACCTCCATGCTTCCTAGCGAATCCGATATTTTAAGTACTCATTACCTTAACCTAAGGCAATGACCATAGTTTTTATTTCGTACTTATCAATAAAATACCGTAGTAGTTTTCGAATAAATAAACTCGCCAATAATTTACAATTTATTAGTAATTTAATAATATCACTCCTCACAAAATCTTAAATACTATTTATTTCACTTCTTGGGTAGATATTTTGCATGCACAAGTGTTGAAAGCACAGGGAACTAAAAGGGCCCTTTACGAATTTATCAAGCAATACTATTTGATGACTGGACTAGAGCTATCAAATATTCTTATAGAACCTAAGTTCTTTTTTACTTACTATTTATTTTTAAGTAAATTTTAAAAAAATATCCCTTGATATTTACTTCATGTCGTACTTATTCGTTTTGTTCAAAGCGTTTTTTAAACATATCTGTTCACAAAGTTAGGTAGAGTATTTTGTTAAAAAAAAGAATATTTTTATATTTAAAATATCTAAATATTAAAAAAATGTGTAAATTTGAATCATAAATACCTATTATTCAATATAATAGATTATTATATAATTAAATTAATATAGTAAAAATGGTATAATGAATACAAAATTTAGTGAGCTGATTTCCTTTTTCAAAAAAAAAGAACTAGAGGAAATCCTAAAAATGGGGGAAAAGAAGATAAATGGTATGTTTACCGATTCTATTACTGTATTGAAAACAATCTGTAAGAAGCATGCTGCCATAAAATTGCGACAATTTGATACTAGCTGGATTAGGGACAATTGTGCAAAAAACCAAAGTGATAACCAATGGAGGAATACACAAGGTAATCTTACAGAATGCTTTCATGAGTATATAAGGCTTAAAAAAATAACCTATAGTCTGGATAAGGATTTTGAATTGCTAGATTTTTTTAAAGAGCATGAACTCAATATTAATTACAGTAGACTATTGATCAGTATTAGAAAGAAACTGAATAACCAACCCATAGATTTCTATAGTAATTATTATAATTTCAGATTAAAGGAACACGAAGCCATTTTATCTACAAAAAGTAAGAAAAGAAAAGGATTCGGTACGCTTAGTGAATGGGATAAAGAATTAGACCAATTTTATTATATTAATAAATTAAAAGTAATTATAGCTAAAGGAAATAGAAATAATTTAATAGCTAATATTAGCATAGAAAACCAACAAGATTTCATTAGTCAAATACCTCCTGATTATGCTAATTTGCCTGCGATATCCATGTTGATTGATTCTTATAAAATGTTTGCAGAAAATAAAAGTGAATATTATTATCAACTAAAGGAAATATCCACCTCAAAAAAAGAAATATCATTTGGGCTTCGCAGTTATATATTTTCTCTTTTACTTAATTTTACTACAAGACAATATAATTCTGGCAACGATAAATTCAAGCAGGAATATCTTGAGGTTATTGACATCATGAAAAATTTCAATATGCTATCACAGAATGGGGAAGCAGATAGAAGAAAGATAAAAAATGTAGCAACTATGGCATTGAGAATGAACAAGATAGCTTGGCTAGAAGATTTCTTGAAAGAATCTAGAGAAAAAATAAAAGGTACAAATATGAATGCTGTATTTGATTATGCAGAAAGTCTTATTTTATTTCACAATAAAAAATATCTTAAAACAATTAAGATTTTAGATAGAGCAAGCCCCATAGACGAAGCCCTTAAAGTAAGTAAGGATATTCTTATGATTAAATCTTATTTTATATTAGAAGAATATGACTTATTGAATAAAAAAACTGACACTTTACGTAGAAAAATAAATAATAACCAAATACTTACGAAAAGAGTAAAAACAGCAAGGAAAGATTTTATTAAATTTATTATTCCTGTTTTTAATAACCGGCAGTTCAGGTATGAATTAATTAATATTAAAACAAAGATGGAAGAGTATAGACACTTTCCCGAAAAAGACTGGATAATCGCACAAATTGACCAAATTATTAGCAAAAAAAGCTGCTAAATCACTGATTTAGCAGCTTCTAATCCGTATATAATTTTAGCGTTTATTATGTGATCATTCTACCAATACCGCTCGTCTATAATCGCCTCCTCCTTCAAAATAAATGATGGCAGTATATACGCCAGTGGAAACAATAGAAATATCATATTCGCACCTATAATGATTGCAACCGCCAAAATCATATTGTTTGCTAGAAGAAACCAATGTAGTACTAATAATATCCAGTGATGTATTTCCAGAATCAGTGAGCATTACATCTTCATCTATAATAATAGTCGAAGTAGCTAAATCCTCCATCTGAGGCATTGAAAAAGAGCATAAAAGGCATAGCGAAGCCATTGCCAACCATGTTGGCATCCATAAATTTTTCATTCTTGATAGATTTAAAAATGGAATAAATCAGATAAGGAAAAGTGGCCACTTTTCTTTTAATTACTCATCAAATTTATGAAGGATAAATCTTTTATGCGAATCGAAAAAAATAGGTTTTTCTAGAAAAAACAACCAATAAAAAAATATAATAACCTGACAAACAACACATTAATCATATATTTAATCTGACAAAATGAAGGGGAATTATTTTATCAATAAACGTAATATTAGAACAGCCATTATGATAGTGTCAAAACTGTCAAAAGGCTCCAAAAGCTATCATTCCACACCTTTTCATCTCTTCATAACAATAAATGTCGTAAAAAGATAGTTATTTGTCGTCAAGCAATGCGTAGAATAGTCTATATATAAATGATATTTACACTCATTATTAAATAGCTTTTTATCAATAGATAAAGCACCTAACACATGAACATCAATTCCAATATATTCTTAGCTATACATAGGATAGGCAAGAAGAAAGGAATATTCGATATACAGTCTGCACATTACAAACGCGCTTTGGTATTTGTAGAGGATTTAAAGCAAAAACGAGAGTATGAAAAACCTATTTCATATGAAGCTGTTTATCACTTAATGGAATCCATTCCACAAAGTGAGGATGAACATAAAGTAGCTTGGGAAATAGGTAAGAACATGAGGACTTTTGACTTAGGTATGCTGGGCTATTATTTATACTCTTGTAGCCATATGTTCTTTGCTTACCAAAAGCTCGTCCAACATCAGTTTATCATTAGTGACACGATTAATGTGAACTTAGAAACTAAGGATAAGGATGTTATTTGGTCTCTATCTTCTCCATTTTCTTATAATCTAGGTAACAAACGTGCATTGCGGATTATGTCAATGATTGATATTGTATATCGACATAATATTGTTTGTAATCTTCTCCATAAAAAATTTAGTCCTAAGCAAATCGAAATGCTTTTCCCTATGCAGTCCAAGGAAGGACAAGGTTATTTGGAAGCAAAATTGGGCTGTCCTATCATGGTATCTCCTTCAGGATTGAGTACGATTACTTATTGGCTGGAAGAAATCAATTGCTATATTCCTTCTTACAATCCCCTACTCTATCATAAATTAGAACCTATTATTATAGATACGATCAATCAGCATAGTGAATCCATTGGGAATTATTCTGAGATCGTGAAGAGGCTTATCATGAGTAATATTGGTTATTTTGATTTTTCTTTTGAATTGGTCTCTATGAAGTTGAATATGTCGCCTAGAAATCTACAAAGGCAGCTGAAGAAAGAGGCAAATTCTTATATCAAACTACTAGAAGAATGTAGAAAGAATATGGTAAAAGTCTATATCAGAAGAGGATTGAAAAATAAGGAAATCGCTTCTAAATTGGGTTATATGGAGACGAATTCGTTTATCAGAGCTTTTAAAAATTGGTTTGGGATGAGTATTAGTGCTTATAGGCGGGAGATGTAAATATTCAGTAACATGGTTTATCCTATAAAATAGCGGATATATTGCTTGTGTTTAACTACTATATTAAGACTATGAAACCGCTAGTTTAAATTAAAATCTGCATAACATGGGGTTTAAACCCCATGTTACTGAATAAAATATGTTTTACACATAAAACCCTTCCTTTCCTTCCACCTTCTTTCCCAAAATATCAGCAGCCTTAAATCGACCACCATATTCACCTTCCAACTCCTTCATCCTAGTCTGCAAATTATCCAAACCAATCTGATCCATATATCTAAATGGACCTCCAGTAAATGGTAAAAATCCAATACCAAAAACAGCTCCTGTATCTCCTGTAGTTGGCGAATCTATAATGCCTTCTTCTAAGCACATGAGTGCTTCGTTGACCATCATATTCAAAGCTCTA
>JBNMOV010000435.1:0-4382 GCA_051275765.1 Maribacter sp.
GATTATTTTGGAATATGGCGAGGCATTTTTTGACAGCGTAGCCTTAGCTACGGTGGAGAAAAATAACGATGTCCAAATTTCAAAAGAAGCCATCAAAACTTAAGATTACTTACTTTACAGTGTACTAAACTTGATTGTTATGATCTACAAAATGCTATTGATAATAATGTGTGTGATATGGGCGGGTAGTGCTTATAGTCAAAAAAGAGGTGTACAAAATCTATCGAACCCTAGAGTGCATACCACAGAAAATCTAGGTGCTGATTTCGTGCATCTCCAGAATGCCAAGATGAGTATACAATCTTTGAATTATGAAAGGGCAATGGTGCATTTGGATAATGCAATAGCACAAAATCCAAATTCTACAGAAGCGTATATCCTGCGTGCACAACTCAAACAACTCCTAGGAATGGGCACTGGGGCTTCACAGGATATGATGTATGCACAAAAGCTAAATCCTTATAATGCAGACCTTTTTGGATACAATGGTATTAATGGACAAATCAATTCATTACACTATAATCCAGAAGCTTTTCATGAGCACCTTAATCTTTCGCAGACCATTAGATATTATGAAAATACGGTCAGTACTATTGATAGTATCGATTCTGAAATACAGATAAGAGAAGCGATTTCATATATTGAGAGTAGCGAATGGGAATTGGCTCAAGAAAAGTTGGATGAAGTATTAGCTAGTAATCCCATATCTGCTTTAGCTTATGATTTGACTGGAGTAATTCACATGCAATTAGGAAATATGGAAGCTGCGGCTGAAATGTTTGAAAAGGCAGTATTGATAGATCCTAGTTTTTCTATAGCTTGGTACAACTTAGGTATGGTGGAAAAAGAGAAAAATCATTCTGAAAGTGCTAAGCTCTATTTTGACAGAGCTATTAGTTTAGAAAACACCTTGACCAAAGCCTATTTTGAAAGAGCACTGATGTCTAGGCAAATGGGTAATAGAGAGGATGCCATATCGGATTATGATACGATCATTAGTATCAATGGAGATAAATATGTAGAAGCTTATATCAATCGAGCATTGGTTAAAAAATCATTAGGGAATTTTACGGGAGCACTCAATGATTTGAATACTTCTATCGATGGCGAATCTAATAATGCAGGATTATATAAGAATAGAGGAAATCTATATTTCTTATTTGGTCTGTATACTGAAGCTTTGAATGATTTCACAACTGCCATAGAGCTTGATGATGAATTTGCAGAGGCCTATTTCAATAGAGCATTGACCTATATTGTCTTGCTAGATAATGTGGCAGCTTGTGGCGATTTGAAAGAAAGCCAATCACTAGGTTATGAAAAATCAAAGGATTATCAGCTTTATTTCTGCGTAGATTAAAAACATTATTACGAATTATTTTTTTTTATAAAAACCCCTAATTTTCAATTCTTGAAAATTAGGGGTTTTTGATTACTTATCATCCAATACAGCCAATAACCACAGGATAACAGAACCCTGAAAAAAAGTCTTATATTTTTTAAAGTCTGTGTACTGTTGCTTTTCTATCCAAGCTATAATTTCAGCTTTATGATTAATAAGATGTTTCTCCAATTCAGCTACCGTTTGGATATTTTTCTCTTCTAATTTAGGCAGAAGATTATCGACTACTGGTTCATAAAATCTTTCTTCTCTAGGACAAAATACTTTTTCTATATCCTTTTCAATATCATCAATAGTAGAACTTTCTTTGATGAATGCTTTTAAAGATGATTTTTCTATAGGAATATCGATACTTTCTTTAGAAATTTTCTGACTCAACTCTGTTTCATGTAAAATAAGTTCTCTTTTCAATTTCACAAACTCAATATCTGCCTGCTCCAATAATGCAGCAACCCTACAAAATGTCCGCTTGGCATTCGTAGGAATCTCATTCACTCCTTTGTATCCTATATCATGCTCTATTTCTGCCCATGAATGTTGGAGAATACTCCTAATTTGAACCTCAAATTTAATGTCTTTATAAGGCTGATATTCTGGCAATAACAACCTTTCATCATCCAAAGAAACAATGTAATGCAAACTTCTATAACCAAATCTATCCTCATCAAAACTCCGTTTATCCATAGAGTTTTTTTCATCTACCTTAAATTGCTTTTTGAGAATTTCCTCCACTGCATAAATATCATCCTCGAAATAAAGAATAACCCTCAGTCCAAGTATATCCGTAATCTCATGAAGAGAATCGTATTTATAATTTTTCCTAACTAATTTATTGGTTAGACTTTCATCATCCTTTACCCTATACATAATCTGGTGTGTATGCACCGTATTTTTAATAAGGATTTTCAACAAATTATAAACCACTTCGCCTAATTCCTTATACAAGGTTTTATTGGTTTTATACTCATTGATTATTCTAATTGTTTCGTTTTTCATTCAGTATTATTTATTATTAAAACAAAGTAAGACTATTAAAAGTTTAGGTAAAACTATTGAATAGTTAAGGTACAATAAATCTAAATTCGCTGATATTAACGAACTGGATATTCTAAAATGATTCGATCAATACGCTGAATATCCTCAGCAGTTAGATACTTGAGATCATAGCCTTTTTTCCATTTTTTTGCTTTTTCCCATACTGTTCTGTCGCCAGCTTTTTTTATTTTTCGTAAGATAATGTGCAGTCCTCCTGTGGACATTATTTTTTCTTCTAAATTATGGTTATTACACATTTTTATAGCATCCGCTAGATATTGAATAGTGCTGTTGTATTCTCCTAGTTCTCCATATTGTTTTGCGATATATCTCGTGCCAAAAAGAGCATCATCATACCCTTCCATTTTATATTTCATCTCCACATAACGCTGTGCTACAGCAATCCCTGCGTCTGCATAACCTGGCTTCAGCCCAGTCCTTTGATGATCATACCCCTTACCATTGAAACAGTAAGAAATTGATATAATACCTTCAGAAAAATCCTTGTTCATATAATCCGCATCGATTAAATCTATAGCCCTATCTGCCCACATTTTAGCTGCCTTCAAATCTTCATGTGTATATAACTGTAATCTGACGACATGAATATAATATGGAAGAGCTATTTTCATCAATTCTTCTTGATAGTCCCGATGCTCTTCCATACAATACAAGAATAATCGATGTTTGAGTTCCATCGATGCTGGGCTCATGAGTTTACTACGCCCTTGGTCATAATCATAAATGGCTCTAACGAAATATAATAAATCATCGAAAAACGTTTTTTCAGTACTATATCCTTTTTCTCTTTCCCAATCACTCTGTAATTCTTCCCTTTTATTGTCAATTAATTTGATTCGTTCTATGGAATATTTCATAGCATATTCTATATCTCCTAATCTTATCCCATTTTCTACCAATGCTCTCAATGGCCATTTTTGTTTAAAAATTTCTCCATGCTTTTTTCTTATTTCCCATGAATATTCATAGAATTCCCTTGCATTTTTATACATTCCTTTTTGGGATAAACTCATACCTATACGTGTATTGATAACAGCCATATCTTCTTTATTTTCTCGATCTTGATAAGCTATCACCCTTACTTTTTTAAGCATTTTTTTCCTCTTCCGTTTCTTCAGTAAGTTAGTGCTATTGATCAGTTGATTTATTTCTAGAATCAATTCTTCCTGTGTTTGAGATTGAGCGGTAGTATTAAACAAAAAAGTAAAGGAAAGGAGTAATATTAATTTATACATATTGAGGTGTTTCTTAATTGGAATAGTTATAAAAAAAATTAAAACCATACACAAGTAATTGAATAAAATATTTTAGTTTTCTTGGAAAAAAGCAAATAAGATAAAATATTGATAATCAATTAAAAGCCGCCATGTCAGGTGTTTGTTCACCTGATATGGCGACCTGTATTTCTGTTGAATTATACAAGAACAAAAAGTGTATGGTTTTAATATAAAAAATCATTATTCATTAGACATTATTACGAATTATTTAGTAGAGGTTTTCTCATGCTAAGCCTAAGGTTATGAATAACAACAGCTATTTTGACAATAGACTATCTTTTAGCATAGCATGGAATCCTAATTTTTTCTCTCATTATCTTGAGGCGTTTCACTCCAGCAAAAGCATGTTCAATTTTATCCTTAAGCTAGAAATGGCTTTATTAATTTGCTTTTGTACAGCATTCAATTTTTTGCCCTTTGGTTTTTTGTAAGGAAGAATTATGGTTTTTTCTTCCGCTCCTAAAAAACCTAAATCCAATAAAAAAGGGACATTTGCTGTTTCTATATTCAAGTCATCAAAAATTGACTTGTCGTGTGTTGAACCTATGTAGGAATACCTTAGAAAGTGAACGTATCTATCTGGACTACCCAAAACAAAATTCTTTTCTGTATGCTTATAATATTTTCCACTAAAATCCTATTTTTGA
>JBNMOV010000436.1:0-4376 GCA_051275765.1 Maribacter sp.
TATTGAATTTAAAATCATCCATCTTGGTTTCAGGTTCTTTACCAGTTGCTGTTCTGATGTGTTTTATTGCCATGCGATATTTAGGTGTAGATGCCAATATTGTCGCCTTATCTGGTATCGCCATCGCCATTGGAACTATGGTCGATATGGGAATTGTCCTTACAGAAAGTATGGTACATCGGATAGAAAACCAACCTGAAGGAGAAGATTTAATCACGAGCATTTATGAAGCAACAATAGAAGTAGCATCGGCCGTAATTACCGCCGTCGCAACAACTATCATCAGTTTCTTGCCTGTATTTACGATGCAAGCAGCTGAAGGAAAATTATTCCAACCCTTAGCATATACTAAAACTTTTGCTTTAGTAGCTTCCATTATTGTCGCACTGACCATCATACCATCATTAGCACATACTCTTTTTTCTATTGATATAAAGAAAAGGCTTTTTTCTTATCTCGCTAATGGAATTGCTATAATAGCAGGTATCATCATTGCAATTACATTACATCCATTGATGGGTGGCATATTAGCATTTGCAGGATTATCAGGTATTTCTTTAGTACTCGCTCAACAATACGATTCCGCTAAAAGTGGAAAAGTCATAACATGGCTGACCAATATCATTTATGCCCTTATTGTTGCTTGGTTATTATCTACCATTTGGATGCCGCTAGGCGTAAATAAAAGCAACTTTACCAACTTTATATTCGTAGCTGTTCTAGCAGGAGGTTTAATCAGTTTATTCCATTTCGTTATCTATTTCTATACACACATTTTAGGATTCCTTCTAAGATTCAAATTAATCTTTTTATTATTGGTTGGGTTTATTGTATATCAGGGATTTCTTGTTTTTCAATCTATAGGCGAAGAATTTATGCCATCATTAGATGAAGGCTCATTTTTGTTGATGCCTACTTCTATGCCACATTCGGGGATGCAGGAAAATATAAAAAATCTGAGATTATTAGATATGGCAGTAACTGCCATTCCTGAGGTAGAAACTGTAGTTGGAAAAGCAGGACGAGTAAATAGTGCTTTAGATCCCGCACCAATGTCGATGTATGAAAACACCATCATTTATAAGCCAGAATATAAGGTGGGTGAATCAGGGCGTCGAGCTCGATTTAAGTATGAAAATGGAGAATATATAAGAAATGAACAAGGGGATTTAATGCCTGATAAAAAAGGTAGATATTTTAGGCAATGGCGAGATGAAATTCAGAGTCCAGATGATATTTGGAATGAGATTATCGCAGCTACAAAAGTCCCTGGGGTAACTTCTGCTCCTAAATTACAACCTATTGAAACAAGATTAGTCATGTTGCAAACGGGTATGCGAGCTCCTATGGGAATTAAAGTAAGGGGTTCTGATTTAGCAGAAATAGAAGCTTTTGGATTAAAATTAGAAAAGCATCTCAAAAATATAGAGGGAGTCAAAGATGCAGCAGTATTTGCAGATAGAATCGTAGGAAAACCTTATTTATTAATTGATATCAATAGAGATGCCATCAGCGTATATGGTCTTACTGTACAAAAAGTACAGCAATATATTCAAGTTGCAGTTGGTGGCATGCCCATGACTACAACTGTCGAAGGAAGAGAAAGATATGATGTTCGTCTTCGTTATCCAAGGGAATTAAGATCAGATCCAGAAGTACTCAAAAAGATATTGATACCAACTAATAATGGACAACAAATTCCATTAGGGGATTTAATTAATATCAGATATGAACAAGGTGCTCAATCCATAAAAAGTGAAGATGGATTCTTAATTGGATATGTTCTTTTTGATAAAGAAAAAGGATATTCAGAAGTAGAGGTCATTAATAATGCACAAGAATATTTAGATAAAAAAATCAGTGATGGAAGATTGAAAGTACCTACAGGTATCAACTACCGTTTTGCTGGAAATTATGAACAACAACTGAGAGCGAATAAAAGATTAGCCATCGTTGTTCCAATTGCTTTGGCACTTATTTTTCTCATTATTTATTTCCAATTCAAATCCATTACCATTTCAGCAATGGTATTCACAGGTGTCTTCATCGCATTCTCTGGAGGATTCATTATGCTAGGCTTATATGATACAGAATGGTTCATGAATTTTGATGTACTCGGGACAAATATGAGGAATCTATTCCAAATCCAAACCATCAATCTAAGTGTCGCAGTTTGGGTAGGTTTCCTAGCCTTGTTTGGCATAGCCACTGATGATGGCGTTCTAGTCGCAACTTTCCTAAAAGATAGTTTCAAAAAGCACCAACCTAATTCCATTTCAGAAATACGAAAGACCGTAATTGAAGGAGGATTAAGAAGAGTTCGTCCAGCCATGATGACTACTGCAACTACCATTTTGGCATTGCTTCCTGTGTTAACTTCTACAGGAAGAGGTTCAGATATTATGTTACCTATGGCAGTGCCATCAGTTGGAGGAATGAGTTTGCAAATCATCACAATGTTCACTGTTCCAGTATTGTATTCAATGTGGAAAGAATGGACTTGGAGATGGAATGATTTCAAAACTAAAAGAGCTGTAACAGATGAACAATAAAATAAAATACATACCTATATTAATCTGTTGTTTTTTGATAATTAATCATGCTAATTCCCAATCTATTGAAGCGTTATTGCTCATTTCAATAGAGAATGATTTGGAAATTAAGATTCATGAAAATGATTATCAATCGGTATTGAAAAAGATTCCTCAAGTTAGCCAATATCCAGATCCAGAATTAGGTGTTGGAGTTTTTCCTTTGCCTGTTCAGACTAGATTAGGTCCACAGATAATGAGGTTAAGTGCTACACAAATGTTTCCTTGGTTTGGTACATTAGATGGTAGAGAAGATTTGGAAAATGCAAAAGCACAGGCACTCAGAGAAAAGATGAATATTCGAGCTTTGGACTTAGCGTATAGATTGAAACTACCCTATTTCAAACTATATGAATTAAGAGAAAGTCAAAGTATTATCCAAAAGAATCTTCAATTGTTGGAATCCTTGGAAAAATTAGCTTTAGCTAAGGTCGAAAGTGGTCGAACTTCAGCTTCTGATGTGCTTAGAGTACAATTGAAAAGAGAAGAATTATTACAAAAAATAAATATAATTCAATCCAAGGAACAACAGTCGACTATAGCCATTAATGAGTTACTCAATAGAGCATTAGATATACCTATCCAAATTATTGAAAAATATGATTTTGCGATATTAGCATATCAAAAAGATTCATTAATTTCCAATATTAGCCAACATCATCCAATGCTTAAAATGTATGCATTGCAACAAGATATTTCCAAAAAAGCGATGACACTTAATACGCTTTCGAGTAAGCCTTCTTTTGGTGTAGGAATGGATTATATCATGGTAGGAAAAAGGAATGATGCAGTGGTTTCCAAAAACGGAAGAGACATTATCCAACTCAGAGCATCTATCAAAATTCCTATCCAAAAGAAAAAGTATAAAGCCAAACAAGAAGAGGAAGAATTGAAAATATTGGGTTTAGAAATGAGGAAGGAAAATCTGATGAATCAATTCAAGGCAGAAATCGAACAAGGTTATGCTGAATTCAAAACAGCACGGATTACTAGAGATGGATATGATACACAGATAAGATTGATAAAATCTACGATCAATATTTTAGAAGCAGAATATAGTGCAAGTGGTAAAAATTTCGATGAATTACTTCGATTGGAAATGGAACTCATTGGATATGAACTAAAGATATTCAAAGCAATCGTAGAAAGCCATTTTGCGAAGAACAGAATAGAAAGATTCATTGTGCAATAACAAGTTTAGTGCTAAAATCAACACTAAGACCATTGGGGTTTTAAAAACCCCAATGGTCTCCTACAGATTGGCAAATGAAGTGGATATTTATTACAGCACATAAAAAGAAAAAGATGGAGAAAAATATTAATACTAAAAAGAAGGAAAACCCTTCAATCGTAAAGCAATACGTTCCTATTTTAATAGGAATAATCATTGCATTAGGGGCAGGTATTGGTTTAGGTTATTTGCTTTTTTCAGGAGAAGGAGGAGAAGTAAATGCTACAGAAGAACATCAGCATGATAATACAGCTGCACCTTCTGATGAAGTTTGGATATGTTCTATGCATCCACAAATACGACAAAATGAATTTGGCATTTGTCCTATTTGCGAAATGGATTTGATACCTGCAGAATCCAATACATCCAACGATCCATTGGTGCTGCAAATGACAGAAGAAGCCATCAAGTTATCAAATATACAAACCTCTACAATCGGCGAAAAATCAGGGACTTCTGGCAAAATTATCAACCTTACTGGCAAGATAAAAGCAGATGAACGTTCCGCTTCTAGTCAAGTAGCACATTTACCTGGAAGGATTGAAAAACTCTAT
>JBNMOV010000437.1:0-4369 GCA_051275765.1 Maribacter sp.
CAGTAAATCTCATATCACGCAATGAAAAATCTTCCCATTTTTCATAAACCCTACTACCACTAGCAAATACAACCATACCCAGTTTTTTCCAAAGTTCCCAAAATTTAGCATTAGGTTTTTGCCAAAGCGGAATCCGGTATTCTATCTGGAAAGCTAGCATATGATTATCTATATAAGTACCTTCATAATATCCTCTAGCAAAATCTTTCCCCCCTACCCTTGCTAAATCAAATTTAGGAATCAAGCTTCCTTTAAGTGGATATTTTTGTTCATTTATAAAACGCATCGCAAGGACTTGTTTCTTATAAGTATTGATATAATGACGAGCATCCAAGGAAACTGAAATATAATCATAATCACTTCCCAACCAACCGCCATAATGCCAATTTCTGAACTGAATAAACGTTCCTTCTAAGGGGTTATTGGAATTTTTACGAGTATCATATGCCAACATCAAAGCTATACCAGATCGTGTACCTGACAAGTAATCAGAATTGAATTCATCTCTTTCTATATTTGTTTCGACGATAGAAAGACTATCTGCTATCCTGCCATAATCCCATAGTTTCTCAAACCAATAATGACCTCCAACGTATAAGTACTTCTTGATTTTTCGTAAACCCATTACTTCCAAACCATAAGATTGATATTGAAAATCTAGGAAATTCATGGAGTCTAATTGTTGATTCTCAGCATCATATTGATGTACAACTGCCAGAGCATCGTTACCTAATCCATAATCTCTATCTGTGAATTTAGAATATTTGGTACGGATTGTCCCTATATATTTTTCTTCCTTTGAAAACAGGTTCACTTCACCTCCAAAAAACATCTGTTTCCTAATCGTATAAATACCTCCTACTTGAAAATTAGACATACGAGCCGTCGTATCCTTAGCAAAATCAAAATAATACTGTGTGTATGCACCTACCAAAAAATTGGTTTCAGGTGTATATGCAGCTACTGGAAGTATAACAAATTCTCCTTTTCGTTTATCTGGGATCGTATCCTTTTCTTGTGCGAAAGAGGAAATGCTTATGAATAATAATAAAATGGTTAATAAATGTTTCATTCTGTTGGTTTCAAATTGTGCTGTGGCCAGCCCTAAATCCTCTAAAGGGGACTTTTTAGCTTTTCTTCATTACTTTGCAATGAGTGAATAAGTCGCCTTTAGGAGATTTAGGGGTTATTTCCCTTTTCCTTGTATCAATACTAAAACAGTATAAATCAAGATCTTAAAGTCTAAAGCTAAGGACATATTTTCTATGTAAAGGATGTCAAATTTTAGGCGTTGTACCATTTCGTCCACATTGGAGGCATAGCCATATTTGACTTGTCCCCAAGAAGTAATTCCTGGACGGACTTTCAATAACTTATTATAATGTGGTGCTCTTTCTACGATTTGGTCGATATAAAATTGTCGCTCTGGACGTGGGCCTACCATAGACATTTCTCCTTTAATGACATTCCAAAGTTGAGGCAATTCATCCAATCTATATTTCCTCATGATCAAGCCCCAAGGGGTGCATCTAGGATCAGTTTCTCCAGAAGATAATTGAGGACCTCTTGATTCAGCATCTGTATACATAGATCTGAATTTAATGATCTTAAAAGGAACGCCATTGATACCTACTCTTTCTTGTCTATAAAAAATAAGACCAGAAGAAGAAAGTCTTACTTTTAATACCACGAAAGCTAATAAAGGACTGAAAAGTAATAAACATAATCCACAAACAAATACATCGAGAATTCTTTTGATGATGCGTTGCCATTTTGGCATGAGTTCCCTTTGTATTTCAATAAGAACTGCTCCATATACATGACTCATTTTGACAGACCCTAGTAAAATATCATACATATCAGGGATGATTTTCACTAAAATATTGCTACCAAATAAACTTAATTTGTTTAAAATGAATTTTAATAAATCATGCTCTGATGTCTCTATGGCAATAATAATTTCTTCAATATTGTGCTCCTTACTTACTGCATTTATATCGTTTACATCTCCTAAATGAGCGAGGAACTTACTCAGTCCATTAGGTTTACCAGGCTTGGCTTCTACAAAACCAATGAATTGATAACCCATTTTTCGTTTAGAGCTTATTATTTCCTGATAGAGTTTTATTGCATTTTTATTGCTACCTATAATCAGCGTATTATACGCTACTTTACCCGCTTTTAATTGTTTAGAAGCCCAAGTTAATCCGAGCATTCTAACAAATGCAGTAAGAAAAAAATGTAACCCTAGTAGGACAAAAAACGAGTGGTAATAAGTCGTATAATTATATACAACATCATCTAATACCAAAGCAAAAAATAGGAATACTACACCAAAGAAACTCAATAGTAGTGTCCGGAATAAAGTGGACATTCTAGACAGGCGATAAATATCATAATACTTATCAAAAATGGAGTAAAATAAAAACCAACAAAGTGGCACAAGGATAAGCCCTTTGATAAGGTTATCATCATTAAAAATATTGGTATCCACCACTACTTTTTCGATATAGACCTTACGGAAAATAAAAAACAGCAACCACGCCAGCATAGCTGTGAGGAAATCCAAAAGGATATAAACAAATGTATGTAATCGCTGCCTTCTTAGCATTCCTAACAAACTCTATTTCTTCTTTATCTTGTTCAAACGTTGCTCTATCTCATCAGAAATGGAATAAGCTACTTTTAATGCTTTGTATCCATCTTCCAAAGGTACTCTAGGTCGAGTATCTTCCATAATACAGTTTAAGAACGTTTCTAATTCCTGTTTAATGGCGTTGGTAGCTTGGATTTCTGGAAATTCTGCTTGGATATATCGAGTTCCTTCTTTTGTTTCCAATGCTGAGAGGTAACCTCCTTCTGGTTCTTCATCAGATAGACGGATAATCTGTGCATTTTTTTCTAAAAAATCGAGACTGACATAAGCATCTTCTTGGAAAATCCTCATTTTCCTCATTTGTTTCAATGAAATTCTGCTTGCAGTCAAATTAGCTACGCATCCATTCTCAAATTCGATTCTGGCATTGGCAATATCTGGTGTAGAACTAACCACGCCTACTCCGTTGGCAGAAATAGATTTGATTTCAGAAGGTACTAAATGAAGAATGATGTCAATATCATGAATCATTAAATCCAATACCACTGATACATCTGTTCCTCTTGGATTGAAAGAAGACAAACGATGGACTTCTATGAACATCGGATTGAGCGTCGTAATATCTATGGAAGAAACTGCTGGATTAAAACGTTCTACATGACCAACTTGGACTTTAACCTGGTGCTTATCTCGCAATTCGAGGAGTTCTGTAGCTTGCTCCAAAGTCTGTGTAACTGGTTTTTCTATAAAAACGTGCTTCCCTTTTTGAATGGCTTTTTTAGCAATTTCAAAATGAGTAACCGTAGGGGTAACAATATCAATCACATCTGCATCATGTATCAATTCCTCAGCAGAATCATAAGCTTTCCAGCCTAAGTCATCACTGACTTTCTGCCTAATAGCACTATCTGCATCATAAAAACCAATCGGTTCAAACCCTGCAATCAGCTTGATACATTTCAAATGTACTTTCCCTAAATGTCCTACTCCGAATAAGCCTATCTTCATGTGATGAGTGATGATTAATGATTAATGATTGGAGTGATTGATTAATAATTAATTACTCCAATCACATCAATAATCTGTATTATCCCAAAGGTAATAAATCATATCGTATCTTTAGTAAGCATTTTTTCTTGAACATAATTTATGAATATTTTTAGTAATGGTAAAACAGGAAAGATATTTTAAAATGAGTAAAATATTGCTCTAAAATAAACAACATGAGTTCAAATGACATATTAGATGATTTAAGTGATTTTTCGTTAGATAGAAAAGAATTAAAGACTCAATGGTGGGCAGTAGTTGTTTCTACCGCATGTTTTACTTTATTTACCTTCATGAAATGGAAATACTTATTTATGCTAATTCCTGAACAATGGAAAATAAGTGTTGGATATAGTTTCGTTGGACTAATCTTATTTGAGTTAGTTTTATTTTAATTAATTCTAAGAAAACAGCAATACCTTAGTAGAGATAGTGTGGATACCGTAAAAGCTGCTTATTTGCATGGTGTTGTTTCTTATGGTATTATTTTAATCATTTTTAATGAAAGTAAATTTACGATCATCGTTGATTTCTTCTTAGTTGTTTTGGGACTTAGTGTCATAGGACTTCCGATTATTGTAGTAGCTACGATGCTTACTAATTATATTACAGACAGATATTTGTAACTATGACAACAGAACAGATTATCAAAGCTCTGAATCTTGAGCCATTACCAAAAGAAGGCGGATATTATGCGGAAACTTTCCGTTCAAGTAAATATATCAA
>JBNMOV010000438.1:0-4346 GCA_051275765.1 Maribacter sp.
CTTTTTCTTGGTCTGTTATTTAAAACTTGAATCCAAGTTCCAATGAACATATCTGATCTAAAAGAAGGGAAACATATTATTTTTGAATGTATATCTGGTAGTCATGCCTATGGATTAGATACGCCTACTTCTGATGTTGATATTAAGGGTGTTTTCGTATTGCCAAAGGAAATGTATTTTACATGGGAATATATTCCTCAGGTGAGTGATGGAACTAATGATACTGTTTATTATGAACTGGGACGTTTCATTGAATTGTTGTCTAAGAATAATCCAAATATCATGGAAATGTTGGCTGTTCCAAAGGATAAGATATTGGTTCAGCATCCATTATTCGAGCTATTGAAAGCTGAGGATTTTTTATCCAAAAAATGTAAGGATACTTTTGCTGGATATGCTATGACGCAAATTAAAAAGGCAAGAGGATTGAATAAGAAAATCATGAATCCTGTAGATAAGGAAAAAAAAAGTATTCTTGATTTTTGTTATGTTCCTTATTTGCAAGGATCTATTTCTTTGGATCATTTTTTAGGAGCTAAGAATGTATCGCAGAATAATTGTGGATTATCCAAAATCCCTCACATGAAGGATTTATTTTCCATTTTTCATGATGAGAATAATGCACATGATTTTAATGGTATTTTAAAGCATGTAAATTCTTTGGATATTACATTGAGTAGTATTCCTAAAGGATTAAAACCTATTGGCTATTTGAGTTTTAATAAAGATGGTTATTCTAAATATTGTAAAAATTATAAGGATTATTGGGATTGGGTAGAGAAAAGAAATGAGGCTAGACATGAAAATACCATTTCTCATGGAAAGAATTACGATACTAAAAATATGATGCACACTTTCAGAATTTTATCTATGGCTGAAGAAATTCTAAAAGATGGCAAAATAAATGTGCATCGAAAAGATCGAGATTTTCTTTTAGGAATAAAAAATGGCGGTTTTGAATATGATGAGTTAATATTAATGGCGAATAAAAAAGTAGCGAATATTAATTCATTATATACTGGTAGTAAATTGCCAGAAAATCCTGATTTGGAAAAGGCTAAGGAATTGGCGTTTAGAATGAGGAAGGAATATTATGACTGAATCGATTTTAAGCTAGCGAGATATAATGCAGTATTTTTAAATTTAAAATACTGCACTATTCTATTTATTCTCCAATATAATCGATTTCAATTCCTCTATTTGCTCTTGTAATCTATCTACTTTATCTTCCAGATCATCATTATTATCCATCGTCATTTCATCTACAAAAATGGCATTGACCAGACTCATTCCCATCACGCCACCTATAAGAACGATCATGATAAAATATACTTTCGCCATTCCTTCTGCAAAACTGCTGCTCAATTTCCCTTCCAATGCCTGTGGCATTTCGTACCAACCTTCTATCGTAAACATCTGAAATATAGAGTACATAGCGATAAGTGGATCTCCAAATTTTTCTGGAGCTGCATCACAAAACATATGGCAAGTAAATAATCCAAACATGAAATTGAGGAAAATAAGTGCTACAAAAACAAAGACTGATGCTTTGGCAGCTCGCCCTATTCCCTTTAGGATATGTTCCATATTGGGAATGAATTTCAAGAAACGGAACATCCTCAATAAACGGAACATCCTAAACACCAAAATAAGCGATGTCTGAGGAATAAAATAAAACGCATCTGGTGCAATATGTAACAATACAGAAGGTACACTCACCATGACTAAAAAGAAATCAAATTTATTCCAATTACTTTTAAAGTAATCGTTTATACCTAATTTCTTTAATTTCACTAGCAGCTCTATCAAGAAAAACCAGATAAAGAACTGATCTATATTCATGATAAGACTATGGAGTGGATAAGGTGTAACGCCATGTTCCCTAAAAATAGGAAATGCCATCCACGTAATTATCACAGAATTTAAAACTATGGCTGATAAAATAAATTTATTAGACATGAATAAATTAGTCAACCACTTCATTGATAATGATAATTTTGTTCTGATAATGTATTTAGGATTTATTTATGATAAATATTGGCTATATTTATTATTAAGCGTTTCCTAGAAATTTAATAATTAAACAATACTGATACTATTAATTTAATTTAAGTCCAAAACCGTCCAATCTATTATGGTAAAAATATAGTAGTGAAAAATCTTCACTTATAATATTACCTTTTTTATTAAATCCTAGAGGATTTTTAGTGTGGTATAAACCTATATTTTCCAAACCATCTCGAAGTAACTTTGAACTATCCCATCTTATTTCTTCAGATAATTTTATTTTATCATTTTCCTCTAACTTAACTAGCTGTTCTTTGAGTTCATCCAATACAGCTACAAAGTCGCTTTCTGATAATTCAAACTCTTCTAATGGTAATCTCAATATCGCATAAATATCTAATTTAGGATTTTGTTTTCTTAGCTTCAAAAATGCAGCTAATGCAATCAAATGGCTCGACATCACAATGTTGTCCTTATAGAAACTTTCTACTATTTTTCCCGCTACTTTTCTAGTGTATTCACTTTCTCTTTGAAAATCAGCATTGACTTCACCATTCCATGAAAAATAACCTTTCAAATCTAATGGATTACCATTTTTATCCATGCTTACGCCCTCTTTATCCACATAGTTTCCTACTACATCTAATGGCTGACCAAAAGAAACGGTAATCTCTGAACTCCTAGAAAAGAATTGCCAAGCAAAACGAATGATTTTTCTAATACTCAACGATTCATCTAGTTTGGGAGGGATAAATAATTCTTCTCCTGTCTTTTTTAAATGTTGCTGAACCAAACTTTTTCCTTCCAATACGAAGTGATAACCAATCACCATTGGTACTATATATACCTTTCTTTCAAATCCTTTTTGCATTAAAACTCGCTGTGCTTCTACTGCTGTTCCTAATAATCCTAATTTCAAACGAGTTTCTAATTTTCCAGATCTAGAACGAGTTCCTCCAGGAAAAAATAAGCAATTCGTCCCTCTCTGGATGGCAAGATTTGACATTGCCTTAAGTGTTTCTAAATAAATCTTATTCTTTTTACGCCTATCTAATCGATACGCTCCCAAGCGATTCATGAAATAGGCGACTATCTTATTATTAAATAAATTCAAGCCAGCTCCATAGGTAAATGAAGGCACACCAACGACTTCATCCAAAGCATAACCAATCATGATAGAATCTAGATTAGAAAAATGGGTAGGCACCAAAATAACTGTTCCCTTTTTCATCAAACTACGTAAATCTTCTACGTGTCCGTAGACCTTCATACGCTCATGTAACTGCCTTCTATTTCCAAAAATTCTACCTTTTCCTAAGCTCCATGCTGTATTAAAAATAACTTTAAAAAATTGCAAAAGGAATTTTCTCGCGAACTTGAAAGTACTTGGTTTGAAACCTCCTACGATTTCCTCAGAATAGCGATCTACAATCTTTCTCAGTAACTTTTCATTAGCTGTAGCCATATCCTCTGGCTTACTTCCTAATGAATGATTGACCAGATTTTTCCTCATCTTATTCCAAAACTGCTTCTCATCCACAGGATCTACCTTCCATGGTTCATCCTTGATACGATTCGTTTCCAAATATGCTGCACGAGCTATCTTTTTAGAAACTTCATCTGGTTTCCCAGTCATGATACGATGAATAGTGAATTCGCTGACCTCCCTCGCAAAATCTTTCCGTTTCTTGTACAACTTATTGACTGGCCAATCCTTGATTTCTGGAATGACATGAGGTCTGACTTCACTTCGCTTGATCATTTTATCCTAATTTTTCTTTGGCGGCTTGCACTGCCTTTTTTGATGTAGCTAAAAATACTTCCCCATCTATTACGATAGTTGGTCTTTTTAGAAAAGTATATTCCCCCAAAATTAATTCTCTGTATTCTACTTCAGAAATTTCCTTATCCTTCAAACTCATGCTTCTATACTTCATAGAACGCCTGTTGAACAATACTTCGTAGCTCCCTACCTTTTCCTTCAACATATCCAATTCATCCCCAGAAATATGTTTTTCCTTCGTATTTTGCAAATCAAAATCGTCTGCTGTGATTCCTATTTCTGCCAATGCCTTCTTGCAAGTACTGCAATGTGGCAAATAATATACTTTACGCATAATGAGTATTTTGTAATATAAAAACTACCTAATTACATTTGTCCAATCTAATCATTAATAAAACTTCACTATTTACTTTCTCTTCTCCAATTTCCAGAATGAAGATAACAAATTTATGAAATGCCTATGTTTTCCGTAAATATATAAAGGAATAAATTAATATTTTGAAAATATATCTCTACATTGTAAATAGAATCCATTTTCACTCACTATCAACTACTA